>JBLNDH010000085.1:0-35299 GCA_050261455.1 Bacillota bacterium | reverse complement strand
GCCAAGCTTGCGAGCAAGGGCAGCCTCACCTGGCGCTGGCTGGCGTACCTGCTGGAGGCGAACCCCGCGGTGGATCCGATCCGCCAGGTTATCCGTCGCCGCCTGATGGATGCGTCGATGATTCAAGGCGAGCTCAAAAGGCTCAACCGGATGTTGGTAACGCTTCACGAAATCGGAATCGTGATTCTCAATCCACCGCCACCAGAAGCCTGGCGGCAAGCCGTCAAACCCGCGGGAGCAAGTTTGCCGAGGAACGCCGAATCGGATGAGGGCGATGACACCGAATCGTCCGACGACTCCGAGAATTCGACGGAGTCCGTCGCGAACTCGAAGAATTTGCAGGAGCTGATGGGCCTGCTCAAACTGGGCAACGACGCCACTTTGGGCGCTGCACGATCTGGCACTGCGGCGGGCGGGAAAAAGGGTGTGCTGCCGGATGAACCTAAGCCCTACGAGCCAATCACGGCAACACCGACGGATCGGCTCAAACAACTCATGGTCTTCCGGGCGGTGCATCCGCTATATGGCGTGTTTCTCATGGACTACTTGGGCATAGCCGACAATCACGAGCTGATCCAGATTCTGGAAAGCCTCCTGGAAATGCCGGGATCGGTGGCCAAGCACGTGCGTGTGCCATGGCACGATGAACTGCCCCCAGGCCGGCTCAGCACCGAAGTTGTTGATCCAGCCATCCTGACTCGTGGTCTGGCCACACAGGAAGACCTGTACCCCCAGGCGGATCAGAGCGACATCCCCCCCGAGTTTCGCAAGTACCCGGTTCCATTGGCGCAGAAGATGCGAATGCTCTTCGAGAGCACCATCGATCATGCCGGCGGCTTATCGGTCACCCCGGTGTGGGTCGTCGGCGACATGCTCACTTACGGCGGAAGCTTCGATAAGTACGTCCGCGCGCGGGACCTGGTCAAGCAGGAAGGCATCATCTTCAAACACCTGTTGCGCATGGTGCTGCTGTGCGACGAATTCGCCCAGCTTACTCCTCGTGGAATCGTCCCGGATGTCTGGCAAACCACTCTGGCCAACCTATCGGCATCGCTGACAACTGCCTGCCGAACCGTCGATCCACAATGCACCGATGAAATGCTGGAGGAACTGGCTGACGATGCCTAGGCAGCAGCTCCGTCGATGGTTGTCGCGTCGCACCCCGCAGCATAGACTCGTGGTCTTTGCGGAAGGAGCTGGGCCTTGTCCAAGTTGTTCTCTTGCTGCTTGATCATCCTGACTTTCATTGTCTCTGTGCGTGTAGCCGCAGCGGAAGGGCCGCAGTTGCAGCGGATTTCGGACCACGTGTATGCCCTTGTCGGCACAACCAACGCCTCGCCGGCAGCCAACGGTTACGGGGCAAATGTCGGCGTGGTCATCGGGCGTGATGCGGTGCTGGTCATCGATACGCTGATCTCGGCTCGGCATGCCCAGCCAGTGGCGGAACAGATCCGCCAGCGCACTGACAAGCCTGTGAAGTACGTGGTGAACACGCATTATCACGTGGACCACGTCTTGGGAAACTGCATCTTCGCCAAGCAGGGCGCTATTATTCTGGCTCACGAGAGCACACGTCTGGATGTGCCCAAGGTGGCCGATCGCCTGGCGCATCCCGAGTCGCTGGCGACGACGGCAGCGGGTCTGGAGGGAACGACCCTGGCCGCCCCAACCGTGACCTTCACCCAAGACATGAAGATCGACCTTGGCGATGTCACAGTGGAACTGAACTACCCCGGCCCGACCCATACCCCGGGCAGCATCACCGCCTATGTTCCACAGGAGAAGGTGCTGTTCGCTGGCGACATTCTCTTCACCCAGTACCACCCGAATCTGGTCGAAGGTGATCTGGCCAACTGGCAGAAGGTCCTGGCCGACCTGGAGAAGATGCCGGCGACGAAGATCGTTCCTGGCCATGGCCCGCTCTCTACGAAAGCCGACCTCCGGGACATGCGGGTTTATCTGGGCGTGTTTGACGCGCAAGCGAAGATGCTATGTGCCGGGAAAGCAGTCACCGATGCCCCGGCCATTGCCGAGGTGCTCACGCAGCGGCTCCCCGCGCAGCAGCGGACCGAGTTGCGGATGATGATTGAGAGAAATCTGCGAGCACGCTACTTGCCGCAGCCACGCACCCAGGAGTGATTGCCCGGAGAACCAGTCCGCCTGTGCGGAATACCCTGCGGAAAAGTCCATCGAGCCATTCCTAACAGATGCCGGCCACCGGACATCGGCATCCTACGCTTGGCCTGCGCCGTGCACATTCCGAATACCCCTGCCAATAACATGTGGTAGTCTGTGGTGTATATTGCAAAAGGGTGTATATTACAATTAAGGTCCAATCGCCCGATTCCGCACGATTGGGGCTCCATTTCCCGAGGTGGCGATTCGTTCCCTTGGATAACTGGTCTATTCAGGGGTACGCCATCATCGAGAGGGCTTCTGTTCACAACAAGGAGAGGAATGATGGGAAGACACAATCGTCGTAGCTTAATCGAGTCTCTTGAAGGCCGTCTGCTGTTGTCCCGCATTGCGTTGATCAGCGACTTTGGCACGCTTCAAGGGTCTGAGGGCGACGTGGCCAACATGATCAAGGGCTGGGATGCGCAGGCCCGGCTGGATGCCATCGTCACCAGTGGCGACAACGACCAGAACAACGGCGACGACTACGCCAATCGCGTCGGCAACTACTACGGCCAGTTCATCTACGGCCGTGGCTCGGCCACCCAGCGTTTCCTGCCGGTGCCCGGCAACCATGACTGGGGCTACAACAGCGGACGCGGCACGCTGACCTACTACGAGGATTACTTCTCCATTCCCGACGCCTCGCAAGGCAATACCTCCGGTAACGAGCGCTACTACAACTACAAGATCGGCGATGTCGAAGTCTTCATGCTCGACAGCGACCCGCACGAGCCGGATGGGACCAGCAGCACTTCGGTTCAGGCGCAGTGGCTTCAGAACGCGCTGGCGAAGTCCACGGCAGCGTGGCAGATCGTCAGCTTCCACCATGCGGCCTACTCCTCGTCCAGCGCCCACTACAGTTCGACGTGGATGCAGTGGCCCTTCCAAGACTGGGGCGTGGACCTGGTGGTAAATGGCCACAATCACGTCTACGAGCGGGTCAACGTCAGCGGCCTGCGGTTCGTGACCAACGGCATGGGCGGCTGGGATGGCCTCAATGCGTTCGGCACGACCGTCGCGGGTAGCGAGAAGCAGTACAACGCCGAGAACGGCGCAATCCTGCTCGAAGCCAACAGCACGACCCTGAGCTATCAGTTCATCAACACCCGTGGCGAGGTCATCGACACCTACAGCATGACCAACGTGCCGCTGCCGAACATCGCCGTCAGTGCCGCCAACGCCAGCGAGGCCGGTCAGAATGGCGGCTTCACCTTCACGCGATCCAACGTGATGACGGGCAATGTTACCGTCAAGTACACGATCAGCGGCACGGCCACCAGCGGCGTGGACTACGAGCCGATTCCCCTCTCCGTCGCCATCCCCGACGGCGTGGCCTCGGTAACCGTCCCGCTGAAGGCCATCACTGACACGCTACCCGAAGGCGACGAGACCGTCATCCTGACGATCAATGATGATCCGGCCTACGTGCGCCGCAACACCACGGCGACGGCGACCATCGTGGACGATGACATGCAGACGGCCACGTTCCAGACGGGTGCGGACACCTACATCCACTCCTACAACCCGAATACCAGCTATGGCACAGCGACCTCGCTGAACATCGACACCGATGATCCGGTGGGAAGTGGCGGTTTCGAGCAGTCGCTCATCAGTTTCCCCAGCCTGATCGGGTCCAACGTCGGTCAAATTCCGTTCGGCAGCACGATTCTATCGGCCAAGCTGCAATTGAACGTGACCAACGTCGGCAACACCGTCAACCTGTACCGCATGGTGACTGGCTGGACTGATGCTTCGACGTGGAATTCTCTCGGCGGTGGTGTCCAGATCGGCACGGAGACCGTCCACAGCATCGACGCCAGCTTCACCCCGTCGGCCACGGGTCTTTATACCGTCGATGTAACCAGCAGTCTGCGGGCGTGGCTGGCGAATCCGTCCAGCAATCTCGGTTGGGCGCTGAACCCGACTGGCACGGATGGTGTGGACATCGACTCGCTCGAGGGTGCGATCAAGCCGAAACTGGTGGTCAACTATGCTGCTCCAGCCAATCTGCCGCGTGTCAGCATTGCCACCAAGGCTAATGCGGCCGAGCCGAGCACACCTGGCGAGTTCACCATCACCCGCGGCGAGGGCGCAGATCTGAATGTCCCCCTGACGGTTTACTTCAGCGTTACCGGGTCCGCCAGCACCGGTTCCGACTACTCGGCTCTGGGTACCAGCGTGGTTATCCCGGCTGGGAGCGTCTCCGTGGCGGTTCCGTTAAACGTGAAGGACGACTCGACCTATGAGGGTGACGAAAGCGTAGTCGTTACGCTGGTTACCGACCCGGCCTACATCATTACATCGGGTTCGGCCACGGCAATCATCACCGACGATGAGCCGGTGCCCTCGGAGATCAACATCCAGGCGACCGATCCGACGGCTGGCGAACCGGCCGCCTCCGGCGAGTTCACCATCACTCGCAGCAATAACACCGGCAATCTGACAGTCAAATACGACATCGGTGGGTCGGCAGTGAACGGGACTGATTACCAACTCCTGATCGGATCGGTCGAGATCCCTGATGGCCAGTACTCTGTGACGGTTTCCATTAACCCAAGCGACGATGCGCTGGCTGAGCATGATGAGACGGTTGTCCTCACCCTTCGCGAGGATCAGGCCTACACCGTCGGAACGGCCAGCGCCACGGTGACGATTGCGGATGATGACTTGCGAGTAGCTTCGTTCGAGCAGGCCACCGACACAAACCTGATGGCACGCACGCCGGATACCAGCTATGCCACGGCAACGTCGTTAACGGTGAACACCGATGATCGCCGCCCCAGCAGAAGTTCGCAGGCGCTGCTTCGGTTCGACAATCTCTTCGGCGTCATTACGGGTCAGATTGCCACGGGCAGCCAAATCCTATCCGCCACGTTGGAACTGAACGTGACCGCCCCTGGGAGTGCGATCAATCTCTATCGCATGCTCACGAGTTGGTCCAGCAGTGATACGTGGAACAGCCTTGGCGGTGGCGTTCAGGCCAATGGCAGCGAGGCGATGGCCACGCCGGATGCCACGTTTACGCCTTCGACAGCCGGCCTCTGTTCCATTAATGTGACCAACGCACTTCGAGCATGGGCTGCTGATCCAACCAGCAACTTCGGCTGGGTTTTGATCAACTCGGGATCCGATGCTGTGAGCTTCAACTCATCCGAAGGCACCATCACCCCCAGGCTCGTGGTGGAGTATTGCGATCCCGTGCCTCTGCCCGAAGTAACCATTTCTGCCAATGTCCCGTCTGCATCCGAGGCGGGTGAGCCGGCCCAGTTCACCGTCACGCGTACAGGCGATCAGGGTAGCAGCCTGACCGTCTTCTATGCCATTGGTGGGACAGCCACAGCGGGGACCGGCTATGACTACACCCCCTTGGCCGGCTCCGTGACGATTCCCGCCGGTGCCACTTTCGCGACCATCGATTTGACGCCTCTTGATGATTCGATCTACGAGGGCGATGAGACCGTAGTGCTAACCCTCTCCCCGCATTCCGAATATGCCCTCGGCTTACCGAGCACCGCAACGGCGACGATTACCGATGACGACCCGGCAACCGTGGTGACGATCACTCCTGCCACTACAACCATCTCCGAAGCCAGTGGACCAACTCAGTTCACCTTCACTCGCACGGGCAATTTGACCACCAGCCTGACCGTGGGTTACACGGTCGGGGGAACGGCCATGGCAGGGAGCGACTATACTGCCCTGAGCGGCTCAGTGACCATTCCTGCCGACGCGGCTTCCGTGACCGTTGATCTCGAGCCGAAGCAGGACTTGATTACCGAGGACGGCGGCGAAACCGTCATTCTGACGCTTGGCGAGGGAACCGGATACATCCTCGGTTCGTCGAACACTGCCACAGCGACAATCACTGATAGCGAGACATTGCCCGTAGTGACGATTACTCCCGACAGTGCGGTCATTTCCGAAGCGGGTGGCCGCGTCGATTTCAACGTGACGCGAAGTGACACGGGTGCCACCGATCTGGTCGTGACCTATTCCGTTACGGGCACCGCCACCGCCGGCAGCGACTACGAGGTACTGACCGGCACGGTAACCATCGCGGCTGGGCAGACTGCGGCGTCCTTCTCGCTGGTGGCCATCAACGACAGCGACTATGAACCGGATGAGACCGTCATTGTGTCGTTAAACGATGGCGGCCTGGGAACCGCAGTCAGTTCGACGGTGACGATCGAATCGGATGACGTGCAGTCGGCGCCTGCCGCTCCGACCAATCTGACGGGCCGGGCCAACAGTGGCTGCGTCATCGATCTGGCCTGGGTGGATAATGCCACCGACGAAACGGGCTATGTCCTTGAGTGGTCGCAAGACGGCAGCAACTGGAGCGAGTGGTCCACCGCCGCTCCACTCCCCGCAAACGCGACCGCTTTCACTGTTAACGGTGGAGGTGTGCTGCAGAAGGCGACCTTCTACTACTTCCGCGTAAGAGCAATCAACGTGGCCGGATCGTCCGACTCCAGTAACGTGCTCAAGATCCGCACTGCCAACAAGTAGCACTCGCCTCCGGGCAACCTGTCGCCGCTCCGCTGCCGTGTCAACACCGACATCGGTCGAGCGACAGGTTGCTCGTAGCGGGCAAAATGCAAACTCGCCGGCCAACCAGCCCGTAGCATCGGGACCTGCCGAGTGAGTCACATCAATGGCACGACCGACATGTCCCGTGGTATCGCTGACGGCAAGCGACCCGAGGAGAGCCTTGTGTCGCAACCAGCAGCGGTTCCGAGCATTTTCCGATGATTGTTCAGATTGTCGGTTGCTGCGATAGGTTGCGAAAATCGTTCGACCACCTACTCAGACGAGCATTTAATTGGAATGCTGGTAGGATGCCCTTCTCCGCCAGAATATACTGCAGGAGCCATTCTGGTTGGATTGTTGAGGGTCGACGTTAACAGGCATTACCCGCCACCCACACGCCAATGTGGCATGAGCACCGCTTGTGCAGCTTGGCTGTAGGAGCGTTGTATGGTTAGCCCTGCTGAGCTACGCAAGTTTGTTGCACCCGAGTTCGTCTTCGGTATCGGTGCCCGGGAACTGGTTGGGCGTTATGCCCGGAATCTTGGAACACGCAAATTGCTGGTGGTTACCGACCCTGGAGTCATCCGTGCGGGCTGGACAACCCAAGTCACGCAGAATCTGGCAAGCGAGAACATCCCGTTCATCGTTTATTCCGATGTGGCATCCAACCCGCGTGCAGATCAGGTCATGGCTGGGGCATCGCTCTACCGGAGGGAAGCGTGCAATGCCATCGTCGCGGTTGGCGGGGGCAGCCCCATGGATTGCGCCAAGGGCATCGGCATCGTCGCCGTCAGTGGTGGGCATATTGTGGACTACCAAGGTGTGGACGAGGTGCCAGCCCCTCTGCCGCCGCTGATCTGTGTGCCTACGACCGCGGGCAGCGGTGCTGATCTATCCCAGTTTGCGATCGTCATCGATCCCCAACGGGCGACCAAGACTGCGATCATTAGCAAGGCGGTCGTTCCGGATGTTGCCCTGATTGATGCCGAGACAACCACCACCATGCCCGCCAGCCTGACGGCCTGCGTGGGCTTCGATGCCTTGACCCATGCCGTGGAAGCGGCTGTCTCCAATGCCCACTCCCCGATTACCGACTTGCACGCCATGGAGGCGATCCGCTGCATCTGGCCCAACCTGATCAAGGCTATGAAGCAGCCCCTCAACCTGGACCTGCGTACGACGCTGATGCGGGGCAGCACCGAAGCCGGGCTGGCCTTTTCCAATGCCAGCCTCGGGGCCAATCATGCGATGGCCCACAGCTTGGGCGGACTGCGCGACGCCCCCCATGGCGAATGCAACGCTATCCTGCTGGAGCATGTGGTGGAGTTCAACTATTCTGCAGCGCCCGAGTGCTATGATCGCGTCGCTCAGGCAATGGGCCTCGACTTGCGAGGCATGATCCAGGGGGCAAGAAGAGCGGCCCTGGCTTCCGCGATTCGCCACCTGCGTCAGGCCCTTGGTTTCACATGCGCGCTGGGCGAACACAACGTCAGGCGGAGCGATATTCCGGAGCTCGCCCGCAAGGCGATGAGCGACCCTTGCATGGTGACCAATCCCCGCCGCCCCACAGCTCGAGACATCGAGGTGATCTATGAGCAGGCCCTCTGATTCACCCGATGCCTGGGATGTCATGCGGGAGAAGGTGTTGGGGCTGGGCGAGCGTTCGGTGCGGAAGAGCCACTACCCCCAGTTGCAGCAGCGTCTGGCGGAGTTAGAGCGATTCCGCGCCCTGCTGGATAGCAGCAGCGACATGATCTTGCTGGTGCACCTTCCCTCCGGGGCCATCGCGGATGCCAGTCACTCGGCTTGCCAGAGTCTGGGCTATAGCTGTGAGCAGTTGCGTTCGCGGTCGATACCGGAGTTGGTGGACCCCGCGGCCTCGGCCTGGGCCACGGCGATGCTGGCTGGTACCACAAGTGCGGAAGTGGGGCAACAGCCCATAGACACATTTCTGCGGCGCAGTGATGGCCAATCCCTTTCTGTCGAAGTCACCTGTTCTTCGCGGCAATTTGCGGATGCTCGCTATGCTATCGTGGTGGCTCGCGACAACACGGAACGCAAACGAGCCGAAGCAGCGATGGCGCGGGCCAAAGAGGCAGCGGACGCCGCCAATCAGGCTAAAGACCGCTTCCTGGCCAGCCTTAGTCACGAGTTGCGAACTCCGCTGACGCCCGTGCTGGCCATTGTGTCGTCGCTGGTGGAAGACCCCTCGATATCCGCGCGGCTTCGAGAAGACCTGGCGACAATTCGGCGAAATATCGAGCTGGAATCCCGCCTGATTGACGATCTGCTGGACCTGACACGCATCAACCGAGGCAAGCTGGAACTGCGATATGAACGGGTCGATGTTCACGCGATTCTTCGCCACGCGATACGTATCTGCTGCGACCCACAAATCACGGGCAAGCGTCTCCACGTCCAGATGAACCTGGAGGCCGCGCAGCACTACCTCCGCGGCGATGGCAGTCGGCTGGAACAGATCTTCTGGAATCTGCTCAACAATGCCGTCAAGTTCACCCCGGAGGGCGGCGCGATCACCGTGAGATCCTGCAATCCCGAGGAAGGCGGCATCGTCGTCGAAATCACTGATACCGGTATCGGCATCGAGCCCGAGGCCTTTCCCAAACTGTTTGATGCTTTCGCTCAAGGCGGCCGCTCGATTATGCGGCAGTTCGGCGGATTGGGACTCGGGCTGGCGATCAGCAAGGCCCTGGCGGAACTGCACGACGGCCGTATTGCTGCTGAAAGCCCAGGCTGCAACCGGGGCGCAACCTTCAGGGTCACTCTACCCATTGCCACGATTGCAGAGATCGAGCCAAAGATCATGCGACCCGCCGCGGTCGAAGCGGAAAGAGGCGAGCTGCCTGGGGCTGTGCCGTCCGGTGCAAAGGTGTCGCCGCGCAATCGCTCCGTACGGATTCTCTTGGTAGAAGACCATCCCGACACAGCCAAAACACTGAGCCGTTTGTTACAAGCAGATGGGCATGAGGTAACCGTCGCATCGAACATCGCCTCCGCACTAAGCCTTGCGGACTCCTCTCAAGGGCGATTTGAGCTGGTGGTCAGCGACCTCGGCCTGCCGGATGGGAGCGGGCATGACCTCATGCGGACATTAAACCATCGCTATGGATTGAGTGGTGTAGCCATCAGCGGTTTTGGCACCGAAGCGGATATACGCAAGAGCTTGAATGCCGGGTTCGCTGAGCATTTGACCAAACCGGTGAACCTGGCCCACCTCGAGTCTGCTATTCATCGCGTGGCGGCGATGTACTGCAGCGAGACGAGAGGCTGACAAGCGAAGCACCCAGCCCGAGCCGGATGGGCCATACCTGATCGAAGGCGATGCGGCGCGACTGCAGCAGGTATTTTGGAACATTCTGAAGGATGCCCGCAAATTCACCTCGTCCGGCGGGGACGTCCGCATACGGTGCCACTTGGCGATAGGCACGAGAAGCGAGGCCGGGGCGGCGGGGGAAAGTAGGCGCGCAAATCAGGTCCACCCCCTGGCCCTGGATTGGATGCCGATGGAGATCGGCCCGATTCAGGAGGATGGTCAAGGTGGACGAATATCTGCAGATTCGGTTGTTGCATCGGGATGGGCTGTCGATCCGGCAGATCGCCAAGCGGCTGGGCCACAGCCGCGACACGGTCAAGAAGGCCCTGATCCAGGCCACGCCACGGCCGTATACGCGCACCCAGCCGGTGGTGTACCCCAAGCTGGGCCGGTTCATCCCCCTCATTGAGCAGATCCTGAAGGATGATGAGTCGGCTCCACGCAAGCAGCGCCACACCGCCCAGCGGATTTTCCAGCGATTACGGGACGAGCACGGCTACAGCGGCCAGTACGACCAGGTGCGGCGTTACGTGGCCGCCCACCGCAAACGGCAGCGGGAGACGCACCTGTTATTGGACCACCCGCCCGGCTCGCGGCTGGAATGCGACTTTGGGCATATCCAGGTGGACTTCCCCGAGGGCCGCAGGCTCGTGCCGGTGCTGCTGGCGGTCTGGTCCTACAGCCAGTATCCCTTTGCCATCGCTCTGCCGGATGAGACCACCGGCTCGATTCTGCATGGGCTGGTCTGCGCCTTGGAGTTCTTCGATTGCGTTCCGGCGGAGCTCTGGTGGGACAATCCGACCACCGTGGCCAAGGCGATTCTGCGCGGGCGGGACCGGCAGCTCAACCCGTATTATGCGGCCCTGGCCAGCCACTATCGCTTTGCCCCGCTGTTCTGCATGCCGGCGCGGGGCCAGGAGAAGAGCGATGTGGAGCGGACGGTGTACGCCCTGGAGCGGCGTTTCGCCACGCCGGTGCCGCAGGTCAAGGATGTCGATGCACTGAACCGGCATCTGCTGGAATGCTGCCTGAAGGAGCGGGAGCGGACCGTGCGGGGGCGCAGTCAGACGATTGGGCGATGTTCCAGCAGGAGCGGGCCTGTGCCCTGGAGTTGCCGGAACATCCCTTCGACGGCTGCATCCAGCAGATCCGCCAGGCCGACAAGTACCAGACGGTCCTGTTCGAGTCCGTGCGTTACAGCGTGCCGCGGCAGGTGGCTTTCGAGCCGGTGACGGTCAAGGCCTACGTGGACCTGATCGTGCTGGTACACAAAGGACAGGTGGTGGCCCAACACCGGCGCAGCCGCACGCCCGGAGAGCAGATCCTGGAACCCACGCACTTCCTGGCGGTGCTGGAACGCAAGCCGGCTTACCTGGACCACAGCAAGCTATTCAAGGAACTGAGACTGCCTGCGGCATTCGCGCAGCTTCGCCAGCGACTCAACCAGGATCTGGGCGAGCGGGCTGGCACCCGCCATTACATCCGGGTGATGCAGCTACTGGGCCGACATACCGCGGCCGAGGTGGCAGTGGCCATTGAAGCCTGCCTTCCCCGCCAAACGCTGCGGGCGGAGTTCATCGAGCAAAAGCTGACGCGGTCGGGCGCAACACTGATACCGGCCGATCCACTGCTGCCGGTGCCGGAAGCTGTGGCCGGTCCCGCAGACCAGGCCCAGGCCGCTGATGCCAACGTTCTGTTGCCGACTGCCCAGGCGAGTGTCTCGGTCCAGGTGCATGTGCCCCGGCCGGACCTGCGGCGTTTTGATCTACTTCTATCGGACGATTCCAACCTGAAAGGAGCAACTGACGATGTCACAAGCGACCAGCGCGGAGATGTTATTGAAGCACAACCTCAAGGTGCTGCGGCTGCCAACGATGCTGAGCGAGTATGCCCAGCTCTCCCATGAAGCGGCCGAGGCCGACGAAGGCTATGAGCAGTACCTGCTGCGGCTGACGGAATTGGAGGTGGCGCAGCGCTCGGCCAACGCCCTGGCGGCCAGGATCAAAGCGGCCACCTTCCCGGTGCTCAAGGACCTGGACACCTATGACTTCAGCGCCATGCCCAGCCTCAGCAAACAGAAGATCCTGGAACTGAAGCCGGGGCGAGTGGATCGAGCAGCACTTCAATGCCTGCTTCATCGGCAGTGCGGGCACGGGAAAAACGCACTTATCCATTGCTCTGGGTCAGGCGGCCTGCCGCTGCGGCAAGCGGGTGCGGTTCTACACCGCAGCCGGCCTGGTTAATCAGTTGGAAGAGGCCCAGAAGCAGTATCGCCTGGAGAAGCTGCTGACGATGCTGGGCAAGCTCGACCTGCTGATCGTCGATGAGCTGGGGTATCTGTCGTTCAGCCGGGGCGGGGCCGAGCTGCTGTTCCAGGTCTTCGCCGAGCGCTACGAACGGGGCGCTGCTGTTCCAGGTCTTCGCCGAGCGCTACGAACGGGGCAGCATCCTGATCACCAGCAACCTGCCGTTTGGGGAATGGGGCAGCGTGTTCCAGGGCGAGCGGATGACGGCGGCGCTTTTGGATCGCTTCACGCACCGCTGCCACATCTTCGAGGTCAACGGCGAGAGCTTCCGCTTCCGCGAATCGGCCAAAGCGGCCAAGGAGAAGAAGGCCGGCAAGTGACCGGCGACGCCGGTCGATTCATAACCATGTTTTGGCCGCCGGCCCAAGTGTAAGGTATACTTCGGCGTACCGGGTGGCCCTGAATCGCGCGCCGCCCTGGCCTCGCTTCTCATGCCTATCGCCACCACTGCGACGGCAAGAGGCATGTAGTTGTTGAGATCTCCCAGCCATGGGAGAGATTCACCACCGGGGCATCAATCTCCCGCGGACGGACCGTGATCACGTTGCCTTCCTCGCAGCGGGTCCGGATCGCCCTGGAGAACCGCCGTACGATAACCGTTGTCGACGACCGTCTTCGCGCAGTTCTCGTATTTCGTGCCGCGAATCGCGAAAGCAAACGACCCGTTGAGATGAAATCCGACAGCGCTGTTACGGATCGTATTGGCTTCGCATAACGTGGCCAGGATCAGGGGAGTGTCGGGGGCGACCTTCATCCAGGATTGGTTGAACGTGGCGATCGCGGCGTTGCCGGCCAGACGCTGATTTCGGTCCGAGCAGGCGCTGCGGTCGATCACGTTGTCGCGGATCTCGGTCCCGTAGTCCGCGATCCCGCGGTAGTTCTTCGTCTCATTCTCTACACGAAGGGTAATGCCCATCGTGGAATAGGTCGGAGCCATGCCGGTGAAGGTACTGCGCCGGAGCTGGCTGAAGTAAACCGGGCAATGCCATGCCTTGCCATCGGGGAACTCGCCGACCCGGCCCCAGTTGTACCACCCCTCGGTGTTGACGGATGCAGCCTCCGCGTCTACGCAGTCGTAGCATCCGCCATAATACATGTTGTAAGGAGATTTGGACACGGTTGCCTTGTTCCGGAAGAAGACGTTGTTCACATGCCAGCTTCCGATACTGATGACGCTGGATGCATCCGGCGGCACGTCCCACGGCGGCGTGACCGTGAGCTGAACGACGGTCGGAGCACCGCCGAGTTTCCGTTTGGCCGAAATGCGACGAAGCTGTCCTAACCCCTTACCTTGGACGACCACCGCCTGCAGCTCGTGCGTGTCGAAACCCTTGAGATCGCCGCTGATGTCTGTTCGGAGATCGACGGTGTTGCCAGTGGCCGCAGTCACAGCACCGGCCACGCATGACCACGCGGAGTCTGCCGCGTACGGCTGGCAGTCGCCGGGGCCGTTCAAATCATGGGCGTTGTTGTCGGCGATGTAGGCATTGAAGATGTTCCAACCCATCCATCCTTCATTGAGGAAGAAGCCGTTCATCTGGCCCGCGTACGGAGCGGGATGGAAGACCAACTCGTTGTTCAGCACGAGCAGTTTCTCGCTGGACATGCACAGCCCCAGGCCATCGTGCATATCAACGAAGTTGTTCCGAAACGTAACCCGATTCCTCACCTGGTGGTTCCAGAGGTTCCTGGAGGAAATGAAGAACCGCGAATCCGCCACCAGCATCGGCCCCCTACCCGAGACAAAATACGGAGCCTGCTTTACCGATACATCAGGGTTCCGCAGGAGATTGAACGTAACGTTGTGGATGAAAAGCTCGCTGGCCACACCCCCCACCAGGATCGCCGAGACGTTGGCCGGCACTTCGGGCTGATATTGCAGGGTGATCGTGGAAAGGCCCTGTCCGTCGCCCTTGCAGACCAATGCCCCGCCATCGCCGGTCCGGGAGACCATAACAACCGTCCGCTCGCGGCTTTCGCCCAGAAGAATGCTCTTCGGGCCGAGCGTAAGGCCGGAGACCCGGTAGACCCCCTCGGGTAGCAGGACCACTCCCCCACCACTCTCGACGGCCTTATCCAACGCCCGTTGGATGGCCACGGTGTCATCCGCCCGGCCGTCGCCCTTTGCGCCAAACTCCCGGCGGGCATCGATGATGGTCTTCCAGTCAAAGTCGCTAGCCCAGGCCACCTTCAAAGCCAACGCTGTAGCGTCAACAGGCGCCGGCTCGATTCGAAGCACGGTATCCTGAACTGCATCGGGATAATCACTGTGGTTGTCCAGCCGCACCCGGTCCTGCCCGAACTCCGCAGAACCTACGACCACTTCGACATAGTACTTGCCAGCCGCAAGGCCCTGTGGGACCGTAAAATCCACGCAATAGGGATTCACTGCGTCCGCGGGGACCACGATCCTGGTCTTGTCGCTGACGGACACCAGATGCACTTGCGTATTCTGCACACCGTTGTATTCCGCAGCATCGAGATTGCGCCCGATGACCTTCAGGCGCAAGCCGGGGTAGGCACGCTCTTCGGAGATCCATCGCGGTTCCGCCCGATTCACATAGATGTTCTGGGTGGACCACCCCACGTTGTTACCGACGGCGACCCGATATGCGCCAGGCGCAATCGCTGGGAACACGACCCGACAGAAATGACCCGCCGGATCGGTCTGGACCGCGGACTGTGTCGCCGCAACCGAGCCATCGCGCCGGAGAAACCGAACCCGCGGGGTTCCGCTCAGGAACTCGCCGTACAGAGACAGAACGGCATTTGGCCGCACACCTTCCGAAATCCGGAAGACGACCGGCACGGGCGATCCCGCAGCGTAACTGTGCGGTGCCGGCACCAAGGCTACGGTAAACGCAGACAGACAAACCAATCCGATGACGGCTACCCTTGCTCCGTTGACGTGGATCATACCCAACCTCCTCATCCCGGTCAGGCTCGGAGTTATCGCGGTCCCACTTGCGACAGATCAAACGGCTCAAACCCAGCCAACGCCGCCTTCGATTCATTCGTTAGCCGGAAATCCCCGTGCAGCGGATTGGCCAAGTGCGGGTCGGCGATCTTCCCGTTCTTATCCATGCCCGCCTCCTGCCACTGCGCCCAGTTCATCCGCCCGAACTGAATATCGCCGGGCTCCATCCGCCAATAGGTGTTGCGGTCAAAGAGGACGTTCAGCTTGCTCCAGTCTCCACCGAACAACGTGCCCTTTTCCCACAGCACCAGGTTCCGTTCAAAGGTAAAACTCCGATGTTCTTCCAGGCGGCTGCGCTGGATCTGGAAATCGCGGGCGAAAGCGAAGATGTTGTTGCGGACCGTGTTTTCCTTGCCATAGTGTTGATGGAACCCGCCATGGGTCGTACGGTAGACGAGGTTGTTCTCGGCCAAGATGTGCGTCGTCCCTTCGTCGAAGTAGATGCCCCAGCCGCCGTACTTCAGCCCGGCCACATCGTGGAACTTGTTGAAGCGGATGACGGTTCCCTCGTGGTCACCCAGCGTGTAAATACCCGCCATGTCGCTGAGAATCGGCTGGTCGACATCAGTCTTCTTGCCAACGTGGTGAACGTGGTTGTACTCGACGGTGTTATGCTGGGCGACGGCCTTGGCGTAGCCCCAGGTCCAGCCAATCGAGATGCCTGTGTACCAGAAGCCGTGGATGTCGTTGTGGGCGATGGTGTTACCGGGCGACTGGCCAATCCATACCGCCACACAGCTCGGATACAGGTTGCCGCCATCAGCGATGATGCAGTCGGAGACCTCGTTGCCGGAGGCCTGCTCATTGGGGTTATCGCGGATGGCCACCTCGCCGATCTTCACGCCGCCCGCACCCAGGTCCGTCATTTTGCAGCGGTTGATCCGGTTCTTCTGGCACCCCTGCGACAGCTCAATGCCATAGGTGCCCGTGTTCGAAATCGCACAACTCTCGAAGAGGCACGAACGCACGCCCACGCCCCAGACCGCGCCCGGCACGCCGATGGCCGCCTGATCAAAGCCGCTGCGATTCGGGTCGGGCTTGAAGCTCCATTCCGAATCCGCCACGCCCGCCGCCTGCTGGCCGACAAAGGCATGGTCAAAGTACCACTCGGCATTGGCGAAGCCGAGGCCTCGGAATACCACATGCTCCACAAACTTGCCCCGGGCTGGATCGCCCATCATCCGCAGCACCTGCGCCAGCCTCGGTGCGATGACCTGC
This sequence comes from Bacillota bacterium, assembly GCA_050261455.1. Lineage (GTDB taxonomy): Bacteria > Planctomycetota > Phycisphaerae > Tepidisphaerales > Tepidisphaeraceae > JAPLNB01. The sequence goes on along the minus strand of JBLNDH010000085.1, from coordinate 18,756 downwards.
GACTGATTGGGATTCACCCCCAACGGCGGAATCAGGTACACCGCCTTTTCCCGCGAATCGACATAGAACTCACCGGCCTCCGTCAGGCATTCCTTCACGTTCTCAATCCAGTACCGATCGCCCGGATCGAGCACAAACACGGTTTTCTTGGCGAAATGAATGACCTTATTCTGTTCGTCGATCGAAGTGATCGGCAGGTGCGACTCGACCCATCGGCAAGTGACAATCGCCTCCGCATCGGTGATTGTTGGCCAGGCTTTCACATCCTCGCCGGAATAGCAGAACTCCGTGACTCCCTTGAACCAGTCGTCATGCTTCTGGCCGTCGCTCAGGCCAGCCACAACCAGTGTACCTTGCTTCGGCCATCGCGCCCGTTGCAGCCGTTTTCCATCGAGCCACAGTTCCCGGAATGCTGCCCCGTCGCCTGCCGGCAACTTCGCCATCCACGCCTCTTTGCCGTCGAGGGTCGTCTGCGTCCAGCCGGTGATGCGTCGCCCGCCGCTCAATACCGGATGCTCCTCTTGGTATGCGGACCAGATCACCGGTGCCCCCGGCGTGCCGGAGTCCGTGGGATTGAGCACCAACGGCTCGCTCAGGAAGTAGCTGCCCCCACGTAGATACACGTGCACCGCCTCGTCCTTTCTCTCCGGCCGGCTCTTCATCGTGCGTACCAAGTCGCGGGCACGCTGCGGGCTGGCTACCGGACCGTCGTTCTTCTGCGCATTGGGCTCCACCAGACTGCCAGACCACGCATCATTCCCCGCCGGCGACACGTATACCGCCAAATCCGCCGCGCGAACTCCTCCGGCCATCACCAGGCTCAGCAAGCCGCCGGCCACCCATCCGCACCATCTCCTGATACTCAAATCCATAATCCTGTCTCCTTCCGTGCCCTTCAATGATGACTTCGTATCCACTTTGAGCAGAACTGTCACCTCAAACAGTACCCACGCCACAGCCGCCACGATACGATCGCCCTTACGATTGCCGAGTTCTCCTTTGCCCCATACCGACGTGTCTGATCGATTCGGACGTACCACTCGTTCGGCAGCTTCCCATTTGCATATATCTATCAAACCAGTACTCATCTGCACAGAGCGTGGGTGGCACTCTATTGCCGGCCATGTCGAGTTGAGGAGGAACGGCGTCGGAAAGAATGGGTCGTCAACAAGGTTGCTACCTAGATCCGCAAGGATGGCGAGCGATTTGAGAGTGAGGCATCTTCCGTCATTCTCCGGGATAGCAGCCAGAGCATTCGTGATCGTCCGCGATAGCAGTGATCGGCTCCGGGCTGAAAAGACCCTGCATCCATCAGAGGAGAAGTCCTCACCTGAAGCAGGCAGAGGGGGAACTGTGGCATACCAAGGAGACCGCCGAAACCGCCAATCGTGCCAAGGACCCGTTCATCGCCGTTCTCTCCCATGAATTCCGTAACCAGACAACGGCATCGAGCGGCGCATCTTTGCGGTAGCGAGTTCCTCCAAAGCTTTCCGATGGTTTTGATGGCATCCTTGCGGCCAACCTCTCTCGGATACGCTGCCGTTCTCCAGCCACCTCCCCAGCAAATGGCCACACTCCGTCTTGCTGGCCTGAGTGTCGTAGGGGCCAAGATAGGCATCCCCACCGTCCAACGCAGCGATGGCTCGCCCCGAGTGCACAATAACTTAGCACTTTTGATTACACTGCCACTGCGACCCGCGGCGAAATCGCCGCCCGAAGTTCCACCCGTGAATGCTGCATGAGGGGTCGGGGCAATCCACTGGTTGAACTGTACCAACTCCAAGCCGCCAACTGTGCGATGTCTTCAACTAATTGCACAACGCCTTCAACATTTAGCCAGCGGGCGGGTATAAAGGGCCGACTTACTTAAAAAGGCTATTTAAGTAAGCAGACAACCGTATCTGGAGATCCTATGAGGCAAGATACATGGCTGTGCGGGATGGTTCTGGGTCTGGTGGTTTCGGCTGGCGCATGGGGGCAACAGGCAAAATTGAACGTCAAGGTGGATCAGCCGGGGGTCCGGGTGAGTCCCACGCTGTACGGCATCTTCTTTGAGGAGATCAACCGGGCCGGCGAGGGTGGACTGTATGGCGAGATGCTACTGAACCGGTCCTTCGAGGACATGTCAGTGCCAGCCGGATGGACGATGGTCGCTGGTGGCGGCGCGCAGTGCATCGTGACGCTGGACCGAAGCCGGTCGCTGAATGCGAATAATCCGACGTGCCTGAAACTGGAGATTACCCGCGTACCGGCGGACGGACGGGCTGGCATTGCCAACGAGGGCTACAAGGGAAGGGGTGGGCGTCCGCGCGGCGGCAGTCCGGAAGCGGGTCGGGATTTCTTAACCGGTTTTGAGCGGGCCGCGAAGGCCATGACCAGCGGACTGATGATTGAACAGGGCAAGGAATACCGCCTGTCGCTTTACGCTCGATGCGAAACGGGATTCTCCGGCCCGCTGACCGCGAGCATCGAGAAACAGGATGGCACGGTCCTGGCGAAGCAGAACATCAGCGACATCGGCGTGGAGTGGAAGAAATTCGAATGCGTCCTCACGGTCAGTGCCAGCGACACGAATGCGAAACTGGTCGTTGCCGCGACCAAGCCCGGCACCCTCTATCTCGATATGGTATCGCTGTTCCCAAAGGAGACCTTCAAGAATCGCCCCAATGGCCTGCGCCGCGACCTCGCGCAGCTCATCGCGAACATGCGGCCCGCCTTCGTTCGCTTTCCCGGCGGGTGCTATGTCGAGGGCGACTCACTGCCCAACGCCTTCCGGTGGAAGAAGACGATCGGGGACGTCGCCGAGCGCCCCGGCCACTGGAACCTGTGGGGCTACTACTCCAGCGATGGGCTGGGGTACCACGAGTATCTCCAGTTCTGCGAGGACATCGGCGCTGAGCCGTTGTTCGTCATCAATTGCGGCATGAGCCACGTGGAGCAGCGGGCCGATGATCGCCGCCAGAAGGTGGAGGTACCGGATTGGGATTCGTACGTGCAGGATGCACTGGATGCCATCGAGTACGCCAATGGGCCGATCGACAGCAAGTGGGGCTCACTGCGCGCCAAGGCCGGTCATCCCGCGCCGTTCAACCTCAAGTACATGGAGATCGGCAACGAGAACGGCGGGCCGCTCTACAACCAGCGATATGCCTTGTTCTACGATGCGATCAAGGCCAAGTACCCGCAGATGAAGCTGATTGCCAACGACTGGCGGGGCATCCCCAACTCGCGCAAGGTCGAGATGGTGGACGAGCACTACTACAACAATCCCGATTTCTTCATGGCCCGTGCCAACATGTACGACCGCTACGACCGGGCGCGTTACCAGGTGTACGTCGGCGAATACGCCGTCACCCAGGGATGCGGGCAGGGTAACCTCATTGCCGCACTGGGCGAGGCGGCCTACATGACCGGCTTGGAGCGCAATGGCGACGTGGTGGTGATGGCGTCGTATGCGCCGCTCCTGGTTTATCCGGCCTGGAAGGCATGGAACCCCAACGCCATCGTATTCGATGCCGCCCGTGCCTATGGCACGCCGTCGTACCACGTGCAGGCAATGTTCGCGAACCACCGGGCTGACACGGTCCTGCCGCTGACACTGGACTCGCCGCAGAGCCTCCCCCGATCCAAGCGAGGCATGGTCGGCGTAGCCACCTGGAGCACCCAAGCGGAGTTCAAGGATGTAAGGGTGGTGGGCAAGGATGGCACGGTGCTACTGCGGTCGGGCTTCTCCACAGACATGGCGGGATGGCGGACCCGTGGCGGCACGTGGGAGGTGAAGGATGGCACGCTGCGGCAGACCGGTGGCGGGGAGGGCGTGCGGGCGCTGGCCGGCGACCCCTCATGGGCGGATTACACCCTGACGCTCAAGGCGCGGAAGCTGGGCGGGGCGGAAGGCTTCCTGGTGCTGTTCCAGAACGCCAATTCGGATGAGAAGCATTGGTGGAACATCGGCGGGTGGGGCAACAGCCGGCACGCGCTGGAATGCGGCGGGGTTCCCGATCAGAGCGTGAATGGGAGCATCGAGACGGGCCGGTGGTACGACATCAAGGTCGAGTTGAACGGCCCGTCGATCAAGTGCTACCTCGATGGGAAGCTGGTGCACGATGTGACGCGAGGTGGGTCAAAGTCGCTGTTCGGCGTGGCGGGACTGAACGCGGATCGGAGCGAGATGATTCTGAAGGTGGTCAACACGGGCGAGACGCCGATCCCGACAGCTCTGACGCTGGAAGGCGTCGGGCAGGTGGAGCCGATAGCACGAACGATCGTCTTGGCGGGCAAGTCGACCGAGGATGAGAACTCGTTCGAGCAGCCGAAAACCGTAGTGCCGATCGAATCGACGATCTCCGGAGTCTCGGGCAGCTTCAATCACACGTTCCCGGCCTATTCTGTGACAGTCATGCGAGTGAGGCTGAAGAGGTAAGAGTCTGGTGGTCGGGCAGTATCAGCCACGGATAAGAGGAACATGGCTACATCCACTCATCTTCGCCGGATCAATCAGCGACGTATGATCTCCGCCTTGCTGGGCCTGCGAATGGCCTCGCGGGCGAATCTGGCCAAGGCAACAGGGCTGAGCCAGCCAACGGCGTGCAATATCGCCGACGAGCTTCTGGCCGCCAAACTGCTGGAAGAGGTAGCCGATGCAGAACCTGCTAAGAACCCACCTGGGGAGCGTCGAATGGGCCGGCCTGGGCAACTGCTTCGCCTGGACCGCAGCACGCCGCGGTTCCTGGCCATCCAGCTTGGCGTAGAGCACACGCGACTGTCGCTGGTGCCCGTTGCTGCCCAGGAGGAGGATGACTGGGCCGTGGAGATATCGACCGCTCGCACGGCGGAGCAATGGGCGAAGGACGTAAGTATGGCGTCTCATCGCCTGTCGGCGGGGCCGCTGGATGCGGTCCTTCTCAGTGTGCCCGGCGTGGTGGATGAGCGAGCAGGGCAAGTCTTGCTTTGTCCCAACCTGCACTGGGCCCAAACCGTAAATCTGCACGAGGTGACACGGCGACTCTGGACGGCTCCAGTCTGTATGGTACAGGAAATCCGCGCACTTGCTCTGGGGCATCACGCCATCGCGTCACCGCGCAACGACTTTTTGCTGGTCGATTTCGGCGAGGGTGTCGGTGCGGCGGCGGTCGTTGGAGGAATGCTTTATCCAAGTCCCGTTCCGCTGAGTGGTGAACTGGGCCACACACCGGTCCTGGGCAATCGCCGCCGCTGCGGCTGCGGCAACATTGGGTGCGTCGAAACAGTGGTGTCGCGCCGCGGATTGCTGGAGACCTTCGCGTCTGAGACGCGTTTCCCCCGATCCTGGACGTCGCTCGCCGAGCATATCGCCCAACACGGGATCCAGCCATGGCTAGCTTCAACGCTGGATGCCGCCGCCGTCACCATTGCCGGTGCGGTCAACGTCCTGGGCGTGCAACGGGTAGTGATTACCGGCAGTCTCAACGAACTGCCAGGGGTAGTCCTGGAATACTTGTCTGCCGCGGTCATCCGAGACGCCATGTGGTCCCGATTCGGTGACGTCCTGTGCCACGCCGCCCCGCGTCGGCGCATGGCCGGCCTAGTGTCCGCAGCCATAGATCGCGTCCTGCTGCCTGACGTTCAAGACGTATCGCCTCACGGCCTCGAAAAGCGAGTTGAGTTTACGTTTTCACAAAGGAGTGGAGTCGCATGAAGGAAGTCACCCGCAGGGACGTTCTCAAGACCGTGGGCATCGGTGCGGCCACCGTGGCGGTAACGGGGGTGATGGTCCGTGCCACCGAGGGGGGTGTGCCTTGCAGGATCAGCATTGACGCCGGACAGAGCAAGCAGACGATTTCCCGACATATCTACGGCCACTTCGCCGAACATCTAGGACGCTGCATTTACGAAGGAGTCTGGGTTGGCGAGAACTCGCCCATTCCCAATACCCGCGGCATTCGCAACGACGTGATTGCTGCGCTGAGAAGACTCAACATCCCCAACCTCCGCTGGCCAGGCGGATGCTTCGCCGACACCTATCACTGGAAAGACGGCATCGGCCCGCGTCAGCAGCGGCCGACCATCGTCAACGTGCACTGGGGCGGCGTGACCGAGAACAATCATTTCGGCACCCACGAATTCTACGACCTATGCAGCATGCTGGGCTGCGAGCCCTACATCTGTGGGAACGTGGGCTCCGGTACCGTGCAGGAGATGGCCGAGTGGCTGGAGTACATCACCATGCCCGGCAGGAGCCCCATGGCCGACCTGCGCCGCAGGAATGGTCGCGACCAGCCGTGGAACGTGAAGTTCTGGGCTGTGGGCAACGAGAACTGGGGATGTGGGGGCAACATGCGGGCCGAGTATTACGCCGACGAATACCGGCGATTCCAGACTTTCTGCCGGAGTTTTGGTGGCCAGCCGCTCTACAAGGTGGCTTGCGGGCACAACGACGCCTGGAATGAAGTGCTCATGCGTGAGGCGGGGCGTCACATGCAGGGGCTCAGCGTTCATTACTACTGTTATGTGGGTGGATCGCATGGCCAATTCGGTGCGGCCGTGAGCGATAGCGCCGGCGAATGGTTCGGGTTGATGAAGAGCGCCTACGGCATCGAGAACTTCATCAGCCGCACCGCGGCGATCATGGACAAGCACGATCCGCAAAAGCGGGTGGGCATGATCATGGATGAGTGGGGAACCTGGCACAAGGTCGAACCAGGTACGAATCCAGGCTTCCTGTATCAGCAGAATACCATCCGCGACGCAGTCGTGGCGGGGCTGTCGCTGGATACCATGAACAACCACGCCGATCGCATCCACATGGCCAACATCGCCCAAACCATCAACGTGCTCCAGGCGATGATCCTGACCGAAGGCCCGAAGATGCTCTGCACGCCGACATATCACGTCTTTGAGATGTACAAGGTCCATCAGGATGCGCAGCTTCTACCGACAAAGATGGAAGCCGGCACGTACACCGATGGCTCAACGAAGATCCCGCAAGTGACGGCCTCGTGCTCGCGCGACAAGGCGGGGAAGATCCACCTGTCTATGACGAACATGGACCATGAGCGAGGGGCGGAGGTCACAGCCGAGATCAAGGGTGCTTCGCTCGCCTCGTGCACCGGCCGGATCCTCACCGCTTCGACGCTCAACGCGCACAACACGTTCAATCAGCCGGACCAGGTGAAACCCGTCGAGTTCGATGATTTCAAATTATCGGATGCTGAGCTGATGGTGAGATTACCGGCCCGCTCTGTCGTGATGCTGGAGATGGCGTGATGCGGGATCAGGCAGAATGCAAAGGCTGCGGCGTTTCGGTGCGGCTAAGCGATGCGGAAGTGCAACGCATCCTCGCCGAGTACTTTCAGGGACGGGAGATTGCCACCGTGGACGATGCGGAGTACGAGCGGCGACTGACGATCTGCCGCGCATGTGACCAATTCGAATATGGCACAACGTGCCGCCACTGCGGCTGTCTCGTGCAGGTGCGGGCCAAGTTGGCGGATCAAACCTGCCCACACATCCCGAGCCAGTGGTGATGGCAGGAGAATTGACATGACAAGAAGAACCCCTTTGGTCACGTTACTTGCGATGGCGTGCATAGCCTTCCTAACGCCAACATCGCGGGCGCAGAGAGCCACAGTGATCATTGATGCGGGTTCGGCTGGCAAACCGATCAGCCCCGATCTGTTTGGTATCTTCTTCGAAGATCTCAACTATGCCGCCGATGGCGGGCTCTATGCCGAGCTGATCCAAAACCGTTCCTTCGAATACAGCCCCACCGAGCAGCCGGACTGGAATCCGCTCAAGTTTTGGGAACTCCAGAAACGCGGTGACGCCGACGGCTCCATCACTGTCAACGAAATGCGGCCCATCCACGAGAACAATCCACACTACACGCTACTGACCGTACGCAAACCCGGCGGCGGCGTGGGGCTGGCCAACGGTGGCTTCGATGGCATCCCGCTCAGAGCCGGCGAAACCTACGAGGCTTCGTTCTGGGCCTATCAAGCCTTCATGAACGAAATGTGGGGACGCGACAGTTCGGTTGAAGGTCGCCCCATGCCCGTGACCTTGCGGCTCGAGAGCAAGAACGGCGAGGTGCTTGCGGAAGCTTCGATGCAGGTGGTCGGCCGCCAATGGCAGCGATTGAACGCCACGCTGACGCCGACTCGCACCGTCAACGACGCGAGATTTGTGCTGCTGGCCATCGCCAAGGGCGGCATCGCGCTGGACATGATTTCGTTGTTCCCGGGAAAGACTTTCCGCAACCGCCACAACGGATTGCGCGCCGACCTTGCCCAGGCTCTCGCCGACCTCAAACCGAAATTCGTACGCTTCCCCGGCGGGTGTCTGGTCCACGGCGGGGGCATCCGCCGCTATTACGACTGGAAAGAAACCGTCGGCCCATTGGAACAGCGCCGCGCCCGACGGAACTCCTGGGGCTATCACCAGACGATGGGACTCGGCTATTTCGAGTTCTTTCAGTTCTGCGAGGACATCGGCGCCAAGCCGCTTCCGGTTGTCACCGCTGGCGTGTGTTGTCAACATGCGGGCAGTTCCCCGGGCCACGGGCAGGAAGGATTGCCCATGGAGGAGATGCCCGCTTACATCCAGGATGTCCTTGATCTTATCGAATGGGCCAACGGGCCCGCGACTTCCAAGTGGGGTGCCAAACGCGCCGACGCCGGCCATCCGGAATCCTTCGGTCTGAAATACCTTGGCGTCGGCAACGAAGACGCCATCACGCCAATCTTCAAAGAACGATTCAAAATGATCTATGAGGTACTGAAGGAAAAACATCCTGAGATTACCGTGATTGGAACCGTAGGCCCCTTCGCAAGCGGCAGAGATTTCGACAACGGTTGGGCCTTTGCAAAGGAACTCAAACTGCCCATGGTGGATGAGCACTACTACGTCTCGCCACAATGGTTCCGGGACAACCTGTCGCGCTACGACAAGTATGATCGTAACAGCGTCAGAGTTTACGTCGGCGAATATGCGGCGCACGAGCTCGATCGGCGAACCACCCTGCGTTCAGCTCTGGCCGAAGCCGCTTACATGACGGGCCTGGAGCGTAATGGCGATGTGGTCCGCATGGCCTCCTATGCTCCGCTCCTGGGCAAGATCGGAAACACCCAGTGGAACCCGGATCTGATCTACTTCACCAATATCACTGTCAGCCCAACCATCAACTACTACGTCCAGCAACTCTTTAGCCGTAACCAGGGTGACCACTATCTGCCGACCACCGTCGACGATCCGGCGAGGTGTGCGAACATCGCCCTGTCGTCCGTGCGAGATAGCACGACCGGAGATCTCATCCTCAAACTGGTAAATTCGAGCAGCACGCCAACACCCCTTCGCATCAAAGTCTCCGGCATGCCGAACCTTGCCACTAAGGCCACTAGAACCGTGCTCACTGGCCCGCCTATGGCCGTAAACAGCCTGGAAAACCCCAAGCCGCTCATGCCGGAAACGGCGGACATTGCGGTTGGACCAAGCTTTGACCACGAGTTGCCGGCCCATTCGTTGACCGTGATCCGCATCAAGACGCGATGACCGCTGTTTTTGAGATCGGTGAAAGCATGGTATATGGTACGGAGGAACACAACAATGTGTGCCCTGATCGTCTGCCTGGCGTTGGCGTCGGTGGTGTATGGACAGCCAGTGTCGCCCGTTTCTGAAACTCGGCCGGCCGGCATGACGCTGCGGCAGGCTGCAGGCGAGAAGTTGCTCATTGGCACCGCCGTCTCATCATTCGACCTGGACAGGCCTGGGCTTGCATCACTGATCGCCGAGCAGTTTGGGTGCCTGACGGCAGACAACGAGATGAAGCCCTACTCGGTACAGCGTGTGCGTCAGTCCTTCTCCTTCGAGCGGGCTGACCGAATCGTCGCCTTTGCCCAAGCACACAATATGCAGGTCATCGGGCACACGCTCTGCTGGCACCAGCAGACTCCCAGGTGGATGTTCCAGGACGACAATGGGCGGCCGCTTCCGCGAGAGGTCGCGCTGGCGAACCTGAAGGCGCATATCGAGACGGTCGTCACGCACTTCAAGGGCAAAGTGAAGGGCTGGGACGTGGTGAACGAAGCAGTCAATGATGCCCCCGCGCCGTACCTGCGGGACACGCCGGCCCGCCGGGCGATCGGGGATGACTACGTGCTCAAGGCGTTCGAGTTCGCCCACCAGGCCGACCCGGATGTGGAGTTGTACTACAACGACTACAACATTGAACTCGACGGCAAACGGGAGCGGGCTTTGCGACTCATTCGCCAGATCAAGGCAGCGGGCTTGCGGATCGATGGCGTGGGGATTCAGGGGCACTGGATGCTCGAATCGCCCGGCTTGGCGGAGATTGAGCGGGGTATCCGGGCCTACGCTGAGGAGGGCCTGAAGGTAATGATCACCGAACTGGACATCGACGTGCTGCCCCGAAGCCGCGGCGCGGGGGCAGACCTGAATGCCACCGAGAGGCAAGGCCTGGACCCGTACAGAGCAGGGCTTCCCGACGAAGTCCAGCAGAAACTGGCGGATCGCTACGGCGCTTTGTTCGAACTGTTCATCCGGTATCCCCAGATCACGCGCGTGACCTTCTGGGGCACCAGCGACGGCAACACATGGCTGAACAGCTTTCCAGTTCGAGGGCGTACCAATCATCCCATGCTGTGGGATCGCCGACTGCGGCCGAAGCCAGCGTTCACGGCGGTGATTGGAGCACTGCAGGCTGCCAAGGTGCATCGGGGCACCCCGCCACTTCAAAACTGAGGCATTGACTCAGTTGTTTGAACTTGTTTGGAGGCCTCGGTGCGTCAGTTCTTGTTGGCCAGTTTCGAAGCTACAGGCTGTCTGGCGCCAATTGTCATTTGGGTTGACTGGAGGGTACCTCAATGACCCCACTCGCATGATGATGGTGCTCCTTGGCTTGCTCCTGAGAAGGTTCAATTGCGCTGGCCCAAGGCACACCGGCGGCGCCGGCCACCCAGCCGGCGCCCGATGCCAAGCCGTCGGTGCTCAATGCGCCCGGCTATCAGTATCCGATGGTGGAATCGCGATATCGAGCGACCTTTCGCATCACCGCGCCCAACGCGCAGTCCGTGGTCGTCTCCGTCGGACGGCGTTTTCCTCTGACCAAGGATAATACCGGCGCCTGGGCCGGAACTATTGACCCTCTGCCGGTGGGTTTTCATTATTACTCAGTTCTGATCGACGGGGCGGCCTGCAATGACCCCGGCACGCAGACCTTCTTTGGCGGATCCGCAGCCTGTGCCCATGCGGTGCCTCTGGAAGTCATAAGAACAGAGACGTATAGAAGTTGGCGGAGCATTCTCATAGGCTGAATTGGAACAAACCCGGTGGTCGCGGCCAAGCTGCGAAAGACGAATCGCTGGACCACCCCAGAGACACGCACGTGCTTAACCGATTACAGAAGAACTCCTAGCCGTGGGCAGTTACGCATCAGCGACCAGCATGCTATCGAGGGCGAGGGACACCATACCCGCTTGACGTCGGCGCGGGGCGGGACGGATCGAGAGATCACCGAAACGGGCCCACATCGCGTGCTCTTGAACTGATCGGCTGAGGTACTCGACGCACGACGTTGGGAGTTCAGCAAAGGCCCCCGTGAGCACCACTTGCCGCAATCCCAGAAGATTTAGGGCGCTGGCGATGGCGACGGCGGTGCTATCCAGCGTGTGCTTCATCCACTGCGGAAAGGGTCTGGCGGCGAGATGCTCGAGAAGAGCGGGCCAAGACTTCGGTAAACCGTGCTCTGCGGCACTGACCAGCAGTCCTGGACGTGAGATGAGCGTTTCAAGGCAGCCTGTGGCACCGCAGCCGCACCGGCGTTTGTTACCCAGAACGTGGATGTGACCGAGCTCACCGCTGAGCGGAAGTGGCCCGTCGTACAAAGTGCCATGGGCAACGGCTGCAGCGCCGACACCATTGCCCGAATCGATGAGCAGAAAGTCGCCAGAATCAGGCTCGGCTGCAACGTGACCCAAGGCGAGAAGGCGAATCTCCTGCTTGAACATAAGGTTGACACCGAACACATCGCGCAGGGCGGATGCGAGGTCAGCTTTCTCAAGCCACCGGAGATTAGGCGATAGATAGACCTTGCCTGTTCGATCATCAACGACACCCGGCAAGCCGATGACAGTCTTGAGCCCCTGCGCACAATAGGGCTGCCAGACCTTCGCGAGTTGCCTGACCCACGCATCCGCGGAGGAGGGCGTCGGAAACTCGTGTTGCCAGTGGTCCTCCGAGGGAATCGCTACCGGGAGTACAGCCAGCCGAGTGTGGCGGACGCCGAGTTGCACGACGCCGAAGCGAGGCCGACAGCGATCAAGCTCCAAGCGAGTGGACGGGCGGCCAATCACGGGAGTACCTTTGGCCAAAACGCCTTCGGTCGAAACATTCTCGCCGGCGGATTCAACAAGCAGGTGTTCCTGGAGAAGCTGGTCCACAATCCGACCGACCGTCGGCTGGCTCATGCCGGTGGCTCGAGCGAGGTCGGAGCGTGACATGGAGCCCGTGCGGGCGACGGTCTCAATGATCCGCCGCAGGTGCATCTGCCGAAGATAGGTCGAAGTGGCCATGCGGGAACGTATGTAAGCGGATGAACTTAACGTGTCAACGACTCGTGGCGACACGGTCGCGAAGTAAGCCTACCAGCCAGGCAGGATCGATCGCAGCGGGCTCGCGGAAAACGAAGGTGGCACCCGCCTCGCGGAGGTCGGCCTCAGGGTGGGTTGTGGTGACGCCGATGGGAACCATGCCGGCGGTCACGGCCGCGCGGATGCCAACGGGCGCGTCCTCAATGACGGCGCAGGCGGCGGGTGGAACCCCCAGACGCTGGGCACCGATGACAAAGACGTCCGGTGCGGGCTTTCCCCGCTGGACTTGAGTGCCATCAACGGTCGCGTCGAAGAAATGGGCGATCCCACCACCCTCGACGAGTGCCTTGACGTTCTCGGGAGGGCCTGAAGAACCGACGGCGAGGCACGCACCTAAGCTCGAGAGTGCCGAAAGGAAGCCAACTATGCCATGCACAAGCGGCACCTTCGTTCGAACAATCCTGCGGAAAGCGGCTTCCTTCTCTTCGGCGATCGCAACGGCCTCCTCGCCCAAACGGGGGCCGAAGAGAATGGGAATGCAATCGGGATTAATGCGACCAAAGCAACTCTTGAAAGCCGTGTAGCTCAGCTCTACTCCCCGCGGCCGGGCGACCTCAAGCCAACTCTCCCAGTGTGCTTGCTCGGTGAGGACGAGCACGCCGTCCATGTCAAAGATGACGGCGACCGCAGGGGGAGGTGTGTTTGGCATACCACTTCTCTATCTCGAAACCAAGCCCTCGCCCGAGCCGTGTATGCAAACGGGACGAGGGCTCGATCTCGCAAGGAAATCCCCAATAGTGCTCAGACCTTGGGCTGCCCATAATACGCTTGCGGGCCGTGCTTGCGAAGAAAGTGCTTGTCGAGGAGATATCCCGGAATCGGCTTGACATCCGCTGCCAGGGAAAGTCCCGCCAACGCCATCTGCGCGGTGAACTCCAGCACGATCGCGTTCTCGACAGCTTTGTCCGGCGTCGAACCCCAAGCGAACGGCGCATGGTTTGCCACAAGAACGCCTGGCACACTCGCGGGGTCGATCCGGCCTTCGCGGAATCGTTCAACGATCACTCGCCCGGTATTGAGCTCGTAGTCAACCTCGACCTCCTCCAAACGCATCTCCCGTGTAACGGGGATCTCACCGTAGAAGTTATCCGCATGGGTCGTACCAAGGCACGGGATCGGACGTCTCGCCTGCGAGAACGCCGTACCATAGGTTGAATGGGTATGCACCACGCCATTGACGGATGGGAACTCACGGTACAGGTGGAGATGGGTTGGGGTATCGGAAGATGGGCGGGCGCGGCCGTCGACAATCTCGCCGGTTTCGATTGAGAGCACGACCATGTCGTCAGCCTCGAGCTTATCGTAGGACACGCCGCTGGGCTTGATAGCTATCACACCACCCTTGCGATCGGCGCCGCTGGCGTTACCCCAGGTAAGCACGACCAGCCCCGCCTCGACCAGTGCGAGGTTCGCCTTCAACACTTGCTGCTTAAGGTTTTCGTAAGCCATCGGTTTGCCCTACTTAGGCCTGGGTAAGGCCCGGAGCCAAGTGATAGTAGATTTCGTTATTTCGCAGCGTCTGCCGGAACGTGTTAGGGTCCGTGGCCCCATCGATCGTCATCAACTCGATGCCCGCGATCTCCGCGAAGTCGCGGAGGTGCTCGACGGTGGCTGCGTAGCTGTAGACGGTGTGGTGGGCACCGCCAGCGTGAATCCAGCAAGCACAGGCGGTCTTGAGGTCCGGGCGGCACCTCCACACCGCATGAGCCACGGGCAACTTCGGAAGCGGTTCGGGCGGTGTGATGGCGTCAATCTCGTTTACGATGAGGCGGAAGCGGTTGCCCAAGTCTACAAGAGAAGCGACGATGGCTGGGCCCGCGGGAGCGTCAAAGACGAGTCGGACTGGGTCGGCCTTCCCGCCGATACCGAGCGGATGGATCTCCAGCGAGGGCTTGTCGGCAGCAATGGACTCGCAGACCTCAAGCATATGGGCGCCGAGGACGAGGGGGTTTACCGGGTCGAGGTGGTAGGTGTAGTCCTCCATAAAACTGGTGCCGCCCGTAAGCCCCTTGGTCATGGCCTTAACAGCGCGAAGAAGGGCACAAGTCTTCCAGTCGCCTTCAGCGCCAAAGCCGTAGCCATCCGCCATCAAGCGTTGCACGGCAAGGCCCGGGAGCTGCTTCAGCCCGTGCAGGTCCTCGAACGTGGTCGTGAAACCCTTGAAGTTGCCGGCCTTCAGGAATGCACGAAGGCCGAGCTCTATTCTCGCACCCTCGCGGAGCGACTCGTGCCGGTAGCCTCCCTTACGTAGCGAAGGAGTCACCTTGTACCGGTCCTCGTACTCGGAGACGAGCGATGTAATCGCGGCATCGCCTACCTCGGCAATGAATTTCACGACGTCGCCAACCCCGTAACCATTGACCGAGAAACCGAACTTGATCTCCGCGGAAACCTTGTCACCTTCGGTGACAGCGACGTTTCGCATGTTGTCGCCAATGCGGGCAAACCGCGCACCCTGCAGGTCTGCCCAGCCGAGAGCGGCTCGGGCCCACGTGGCCATACGGTCGAGCGTCTCAGTGTCAGTCCAGTGGCCTACGACAACCTTGCGCGGCAGGCGGAGTCGCGTGTGCATGAACCCCGCCTCCCGATCTCCATGGGCGGCCTGGTTCAGGTTCATGAAATCCATGTCAATCGTCGACCACGGCAGATCGCGGTTGAATTGCGTGTGCAGATGAAGCACGGGCTTACGCAGGGAACGCAACCCGTTGATCCACATCTTGGCCGGCGAGAACGTATGCATCCACAGGACGACGCCCGCGCACTGCGGATCGTTGTTGGCGTCAAGACAGGCCTTGAGAATCTCCTCCGGCCCCGTCAATACGGGCTTGGCAACGAGTTTGATCGGGATGCGGCCGGAGCCATTGATGGCCTCCACGAGCTGCTCGGAGTTGCGAGCGACCTGATTAAGCGCCTCGGCACCATAGAGGTGCTGGCTACCGGTGAGATACCACAGTTCCTGCTGGTTTTCAGTATGTGATTGCATGAGTCAACCTGGTGCGTAAAGAGTTCAATTGCAGAGCATTCGGCGACGGAGGGGTCAGCCGCGTGCGACCTCGTCGCGAATGGCCAGAAGATCCTTCATGATATTGGAAAGGTCGGCCTTGTGGCCGGCGATACCGAAGGCGTTGTGGGCCTGGCGGTACAAGCGAAACAGCCGTTCATAGATGGCAGCGTGGCGATGGTCGGGGGTGTAGACGCGGGGCTGGACACCGCCCATTACGGCGATGGCGGAAGGGAAGTCGGCGTACCCGCCACGGTCCTTACCGGCCACGACGGCGGCAGCGATTGCGGAACCGAGAGCGCAGGTCTGCAGCCCTTTCGCGATGGCTATCGGTCGATTGAGGACATCGGCATAGATCTGCATGACCAATGCGTTGCGGGTGGCGATGCCCCCGCAATTGACGACGCGTTCGACATGGACGCCGTACTCTTCGAATCGCTCAACGATCACCCTCGCTCCAAATGCAGTTGCCTCGATGAACGCCCGGTACATCTCCGCTGGTGTCGTGTGGAGCGTCAAGCCCAGCAGCATGCCGGTGAGTCGCTGGTCGACGAGGACGGTCCGGTTTCCGTTGTGCCAATCGAGCGATAGCAAACCGCTCTGTCCCGGCTGGAGCACGGCAGCCTTACTGGTCAACGCCTCATGCGTACCAGCCTCTGCGCCGCCCGGTCGCACTTGGTTAACGAACCAGTTGAAGATATCGCCAACGGCGGACTGCCCAGCTTCGAGGCCAAAGTAGCCGGGCAGCACGGACTCAGGAACAATCCCGCAGAGGCCGGGGATGTCGGCCAGCGGCTTGGCAAGGCTGCTGACCATGATGTCACAGGTCGAGGTGCCCATGACCTTGACGAGGGTGCCGTCACCGATACCGGCGCCAACCGCGCCCAGGTGGGCATCAAAGGCCCCCACGGCGACAGGGATCCCTTCGGGCAAGCTAAACTTGCCGGCCCACTCGGCGGAGAGCATGCCTGCAGGCTCGGCAATCGTGTAAGCTCGGTCAGGAAGAGATCGACGGATACGGGCAAGCTCCGGATCCAACTTGGCCAGGAATCGCTCGTCGGGATAACCGCCCCAAGCGGGGTTGTAGAAGGCCTTATGCCCTGCGGCACACACGCACCGACGGAGTCGTTTCAAATCGGTCGTGCCACACAGGACCGCGGGAATCCAATCCGCGATTTCCACCCAGCTCGCCGCTGCCGCCGATATATCCGGCGCTATCCTGGCGCAATGGAGGATCTTCGCCCAGAACCATTCGGACGAGTACCGCCCGCCACACTTGGCCAGGTACTGTGGCTGAAGGTCCGCGGCGAGCGAAGTGATCCGACTGGCCTCTTCGTGAGAGGTGTGGTCCTTCCACAGCCACGCCATCGCGTTGGGGTTGGCCTCGAACTGCGGCAAGAGTCCCAGTGCTCGCCCTGAGGCATCGACCGGTAGCGGCGTGCTGCCGGTGGTGTCAACGCCTATGCCGATCACCTGCTTTCGTGAGAAGCTGCTGTCCGCGGCAGCGTACTCGAGGGCCAGCCCTATTGCCCGCTCCATCCCGGCCAGGTAGTCCGCGGGGTGCTGTCGAGCCAAATTGGGGTTCCCTGGGTCAACGATGACACCCGCCTGGCCGCGTATGTATTCGCTCACGGCAGACCCGAGCTCGCGTCCATCCCGCACATCAACGACAAGTGCACGCACGGAGTTCGTGCCGAAGTCCAGACCAATGGAGTACTTGCCCGACATGGGTACCACCTTTCTCTACTTCCTTTCGATCCCGAGCGAACATACATGAATGCCACAATCGCAAGTGTCGTGAGATCTTTGTCTCGACCGCTCTTCCTTCGCCTATAGCCCGACAGACAAAAGAGCCTTCGACCCGACAGAGGCGTCACTTGTTGGTTCCCACAGCAGATGTGGCCGACTGGCCCGCATCGGCTGTGGTCCCCGCTATACGCTTCGCTGAACGGACATCACTCCGGATGCTCTGCTTCGCCTGGAGCATGTGAGCAACCTGGTCGATGATGATTGCGGCGAGGATCACCCCACCGATGATGATGAAGTTCCAATTGGGGTCGAGCCGCCAAATCCGCTTGATGCCTTCCACAGTCGTGTAGCGGAACTGGAACATGTTGATGCCGTTGTCGATGACCCGCATCATTGCCGAGCCGATGATGACGCCGAGGATCGTGCCGGTGCCTCCCCAGAGTGAGCAACCGCCGAGGACGGCGGCAGCGATCGCATAGAGCTCGTAGGCGATACCGACCTGCTGGGACATTTGCCCGATGTAGGAGGCATAGCAGACCCCTGCAACGCCGGCCAGACCCGCGGAAATGACGTAGGTGGTGGTCTCGACCCGCTTGACGTTAATGCCGGAGTAGGCGGCGGCGTCGCGGCTGCCGCCGATCGCATAGACGTAGCGGCCGAAGACCGTGAAGTGGAGCAGGTAGGTAGCCAGGACGACGACGGCAGCGAAGACGAGGACCGGGTAGGAGATCAGGGGGTCGCCGTTGTGATGGAGCAGGCCGGAGTCGGCGAAGCTGGTGAAGGAAGAGGAGCCAAAGCCGATGGTGCCGCCCTTGACGATGGTCTGCGAGACGCCGCGGAGCAGCAGCATGCTTCCGAGGGTAACGATAAACGGCTGAAGCTGGAGGCGCGTGATGATCATGCCTTGGATCAGACCGATCAGCAGCGCGACCACCAGCGCGACGGAGATGCCGACAAAGAGCGGAAGCCCCAGGCCATCGGAGGAGGTCGAGGAGAGGCGGGCGATGATGACACCGGTGAGGCCGATGACCGAGCCGACCGAAAGGTCGGTGCCCCCGGTGATGATGACGAACGCTATCCCGACGGTGTAGATGCCGAGCATAGCGATCTGCCGGGTAGTATTGACGAGGTTGGACTGGCCGAGGAAGTCGGGGTTGGAGACGTAGAGGCCCAGGCACATGGCGGCTAGGGCGACGAACATACTGAGTTCGCGGCGTAGGTGACTCACAACAAGACCTCCGTGATATGTGCCGCGTCGGCCACGGCCGACGCGGAGTGCCCGGCGCGGCCGGTCATGAACATCCCCACGCGATCGGGGGTTAGCTCGTGCTTACCCAGGATGCCAACCAGACGCCGCTCGTG
>JBLNDH010000084.1:0-7134 GCA_050261455.1 Bacillota bacterium | reverse complement strand
AGAGGGTTGGGGTGAGGGTTCGGCGCAACAGATGCCCCCCAACCGAACCTGCCACGAGACTGTTTCCGCTCCTAAAGCCCACGGCGCCGCCGTGGGGAACTCAAGGTTCTCCAAACCCTCTCCCAACGCCCAGGGAACTCGTTCCCTGGATCCCCCAATTGTCAATTGATAATTGTCAATTTTCAATTGTCAATTAAGCGTGGTGATCCTCCCTTCGCCCTCCGACCCCCATACTCGCTTGCGGTTTCGCGGACCCCGCAGCGCCCATCCGCCATCCCCCCAATAGCCCCCACCCAAACCCCTCGATATAATCCTCACGTTGGACGTTGTTGGAACGTCCGCTCACGCAACACCTTGCTTGAAACAACTATGCTGCCAGAACCCCCAGCCGGTCAGGAACCCCTCGATCCCCGCGGTGCCTTTCAGCCGCCACCTCCCCCGCCCGGGCACGCCGCCCCCCCGCCTCAGGCCCCCCCACCCGGGTTTCTGCCTCCCCCACCCCCGCCAGGCATGTTCCCCCCGGGCATGTTCTTCCCTCCACCCCGGCGGGAACGCAGCTTCACCAAGGCCATCTTCGTCACCCTCGCCTCCACCATCTTCGGCATCTCCCTGGCGCTCAACCTCTACCTGCTCCTGTTCTCCAGCCTGCTGAGCACCAGCGCCGGCACCACCTTCACCGAACAAATCGTCGTCGACGGCGACGCCTCGGGAAAGGTCGCCATCATCCCCATCGATGGCATGATCACCGACGAAACCGCCGCCACCGTCCGCCGCCTCATCCGCACCATCGAGCGTGATGACACCATCAAGGCCGTCGTCGTCGAAGTCGAAACCCCCGGCGGCGGCGTCACCCCCTCCGATGAAATCTTCCACCGCCTCCAGGCCCTCAAGAAAGCCAAGAGCGACAAGAACCCCAGTTTCCAACTCGTCGTCTCCATGGGCGGCCTGAGCACCAGCGGCGGCTACTACCTCTCCGCTGGCGCCGATTACATCTTCGCCCAGCCCACCACTCTCACCGGCAACATCGGCGTCCTCATGCCCCGCTTCAACCTCAGCGGTCTCATGCAGAAACATGGCGTCAACGAAACCACCATCACTGCCCCTGAGAATGGCTTCAAAAACGCCGGCTCCATGTTCAGCCCCGAAAGCCCCAAGGACACCCAATACCTCCAGGGCATCATCGACCAGGCCTACAACCGCTTCAAAGGCATTGTCGAAAAAGGCCGCGGCGCCAAACTCAAAGCCCCCATCGCCGAGATCGCCAACGGCAAGGTCTACACCGGCCAGGAAGCCAAAGACAACGGCTTGGTGGATGACATCGGCTACCTCGACGACGCCTACAACTACGCCGCCAAGCAGGCCGGCCTCAGCAACCCGATGATCGTACGCTTTCAACGCCGCCCCTCCTTGATGGAGCAGTTCCTGGCCAACTCCAACCTCCCCCAACCCTCCGCCTCCAACATCAATCTCCAGATCGATGCCAACCTCATCGACCACCTGACCTCCCCCCGCCTCCTCTACCTCTGGCGCGGCGAGTAATTCATAGCAAACCAACGGGCGGGCGAGGCTCCTGCCAATCCGGATCTACGGCTCGCCGCGAGCCTCGCCTCCCAGTCGAACTGCGTCATCTTCGCTACACGGATCCATCACGCTTCCGACTGACCAGTAACCCCCCGCTCACAAGTCGAGCCGGGCCGTCCCCGGCCCGATTCCCTCAACACTCCCCCGACAACCTGCCACTCGCTCGCCCCCCCACAGCCCCCAGCCCACCCGGTACGTCGCTTGCATCCCGCCCGCCACGATCTCCAAAAGGTGGGATTGAAAGTGGCAATTACCTCTGGAGGGCACTCATGACCGTCCCAACACCCCGCCCCGACTCCCCCGCGGACAACACGCTAAGCGAACCCAGCCACCCAAACCCCAATCCGCCTTCCCCCCGCCGCTCAGCCGTCTTGGGCCTCCTTGGCGTCTTCCTGATCGGCTTGCTCTGGGGAACGTTCTACCTTCATCACTGGGGCCTCATGCGCAGCCTCGCCTGGGGTGAAGAGCCCTACATCGGACAACACCTGGCTCTGGGGCACGGCTTTCTCACCCCCTATGACCCCTCCCCAACCGCGTCACCCACAAGCTGGAGCCCGCCGATCTACCCCTTCATCCTAGCCGGCGTCTATCGCGTGCTCGGCATCAACACACCGGCCACCGCCCTGGCCCTGGGACTCCTCAATGCCACCTGCTTTGGTCTGGTCGGAGCCGGCTTGGCCCTCCTGGGCCGATCGCTCTTCTGGCCCGCCGTCGGATACCTCGCCGCCGCCGGATTCTACCTTCACCCCATGTTCCTCCACGCCGTAGGCGTACGCTGGGACCATTACGTCGCCCTCGCCCTGTTCGTCTGGCTGATCAACGCCGCCTTGGCCTTGCGACGCGGACACATGACCGCCCTGCGCATCACCGCCTTAGGCGCCGGCCTGGCAGCCCTGGTGTTGACCAACACCTCCTATCTCCTCACCATCCCCGCCATCGTGCTGGTGGCCATCCGCAGCCCGAATCTGCGGGAAATGCTGCGAATGGGCACGCTGGCCCTCGCCGGGTTTGCCCTCGCCATCGCTCCCTGGACTATCCGCAATTGCCTCGAATTTCGCCAACCCATCTTCGTCCGCGCTGGTGCACCCTTTGAACTCTGGTTCGGCAATCTCCCCTACATGACCGGCTGGCTGAACCGTTACTCCTTCTGGCGCGATCATCCCGGCGAAAACGCACGCGAACGCCACGTCCTCCTGAGCATGGGCGAAACCGCTTATTTCGCCTACTGCAAACAACGGTTCTGGGAAAACTACCACCAGGCCCCCCGCGCATTCTGGCACCGCACACTTAACCGAACGGTCTACCTGTTCCTCAGCAACCCCACCGACCCCGCACGCTATCCCTTCATGCGCGACAGCCAATTGCATGGCTACGTGATCCCCCGCCTATTCGTCAACACCCTGCTGACAACCCTCGGCCTCCTGGGCGCCTGGATGGCCTGGCGACTCCGCTACCGCACCCACGCCTTGCTGGGCATCGCACTCCTGTCCGTAGTCCCCTTCATTCCCACCGCCGTCTGGGATCGCCACACCCTCCCTCTGCGCATGATCCTCGTCCTCCTGGCCGCCTTCCTCCTCCTCGCCGCCCTCCACCGCTACCGCCGCGGCGCCTGGCCCACTCCCCCTTGATCCAACACTCTCCCCTTCTCCCCCACTTCGCCTATAAAGAGTAACAGCCGACGGGTTTTATTCCCGTCGGCTGTTAGAGCCTGCGACTCCTTTCGCATCGTCCCTGTTCGTTACAGACAGCCGTCTCCACGATCTGCCGTTAATAATGTTTTCCGTCCGCTGCCGCCGGCTCCACCTCACGCCGAGCCACCAGCTCATCCAGAAACTTTGCCAGGCCGTCTTCCTGGTTGGTCCCGATCACTCGCTTGGCCGCAGCCAGCACTTCCGGCTTGCCGTTGCCCATCGCCACGCCCAACCCGGCCTTTGCGATCATCGGCAAATCGTTCACATCATCGCCGATCGCAATGATCTGCTCCGGCCGGATGTCATGGCTCCTCGCCACGTGCAGCACACCTTCCCACTTGTTCACAGCCGGGTCGAACACCTCAAGAACCTCGACTGCATACGCCGGCACGTACAAAACCTGGCACAAAATCCGATCCCCAAAATGCTCCTTGAGGACCTGCCGCACCTTCTTAACCTCATCCTTCGCCGCCACGATTCCCACCCGAATCGTGTGAGGGTGCGCGTACTCCGCCAATCGCGGCACCAAGCGAACCGTGGCAGTCGTCACTTCCATCCAGTTCCGCGTCGCTTCGTTCAACTCCACGCCCGCGGTCGCCAGATAATCGACTCCCACCCGCACGGTGTCCTGCAGCGCCAAAGCCGCCTGGCCCAGCCCTTCCAGAACCTTGCACACCTCCCGAGCCAGCTCAGGCTGCATGGCCGTCCGATGCAGTGTCTTTCGATTCTTGGTGTCCACCACCATCGCCCCACCTACGAACACCGCCGTGTCGTAGTGGGCCACCGCATCCAACACCGTCTGACTTTCAGTCCAATTGCGCCCGGTAGCAAAGCAGATCAAAAGCCCAGCTTTCAAAGCCCGGTGAATGGCCGCCTTGTTTCGCGCCGACACCGTGCCGTCGGGAGAAAGAAGCGTGCCATCCAGGTCAATTGCGATCATCCGGTATGGCGCCATCACTTCTCGTTCTCCGTATGTTCACAGGTTAACCAAATCACAGTCATTCTCAATTACTCACAGAGTTATCGACGGGTTATCCACACCATTCGTTGGGGTTACGTTTGCCCCTTCCTCGACGCCTGGGGCCGATAAACTGGGGTCATTTACCCTCATACGCGGCATTCTACCCGGCCACCCCAGTTCCGCGCGCCGTTGACGCAGCACTTGGCTGCGTTTTTTCAGAGAATTCGCCAGATCCCGAAGTCACGGAGTCGGCGCCGGTTGGCCTGATACTCCTCCGCACAATAAGCAAAGAAGCCGGACACTCTTGCGCGATCCGCTCCGGACGCCACCCGAACAGGTGCGATTCCAGCCCCCATTGCTCCGCCACACCGATAATCACCAGATCAAACTGTCTCGCCTCTCGCACCACCGCCCCCACCGGCGAAAGATCGTGAACCACCTTGAAATTGACCGGCGTCGGCGAGGCCGGGTCCTGAAAAACCCGCTCCGTCTCGCCTTTGGCATTCAGAGGACGATCCGCCGCCGCTCGCTCCGGAGGCACCACGTGCAAAACCGTCACATGGGCGCCCGTGTTGCGGGCCATCCGCCCAGCCAACTCCAGTGCCAGGCGATCATGCCGGCTGCCCAGGTACGGAACGAGAATCCGCTTGGCACTGCCCAACCCTCGATCCACAAACACGCCCACATGGGCAGGACAGGTAGACAGAACCCGATGAACCGTCCCGCCCAGATACCGGCCGCCAATAATCGCCTTGTGGAAACCCATCAGAACCAGATCTACCTGTCGCGTACGCGCCAAAGCCGCGATATCCCCCGGCACATCCCCGCTGGCAAAGGAAATGGGTTCGATAGGCAGATTGCGCATCCGGGCCTCGCTCAGCAGCGGAGCCAGCACTTCATCCGGCGCCTCACCAGGCTCATCCAATCCGCTGCGATACGCTTCATGCTCAGCCGGCGGACGCAAGTGAAGGGCATCGATCCTTCCCCCTTCGCGGCTGGACCCCAACAGCATCTCCGCCAGTTGCACCAGCAGGCCTCCGCTCTTGGGCCAGGAAACCGGAATGAGCACCCGGAAGGCCCCCGCGCCTTTGCGAACTTGCTCCAGCTCAAACGCACGCGCTGGATAAAACCAATGGAGCAAAGGCGTCGTCAGCAATGTGGTGGCAATGGCCATGAGCACCATCATCGCGAAGACCGCCTCCGTGATGACGTTCAACTCGCGGCCGATCGTCAAAATAATCAGTTCCATCAACCCCCGCGTATTCATGAGCACGCCCACAGCCGACGCTTCACGCCAAGGCATACCGAACAGTCGCCCGGCAAGGGTGGTCCCGCCATACTTCCCCAGGCAGGCAACCACGATGATCAGGCCCGTATGAAACCACAACTCCGGAGTATTGAGCAGACCAATACGCGTCTTCAGCCCCGCATTCGCAAAGAACAACGGCAACAGCAGGACCACCGCGAAATCCTCCAGCTTCTCGCTCAGATGCCGAACAAACGGGGCGCTCTTGGGCATGACAAACCCCAGCATGAACGCGCCAAACAAGGCATGGATGCCGATCCAATCCGTCGTAAAGGCGGAGATCAAAATCAGAAGAAAGATGATCGCAATGACGTTCTGGGTCAGCCGCCCTTGCTGCTCATAGTAGCGTTGCAGTCGCTGCAGGAACGGCCGGACGAGCAAAAACATGGCCGTAATGTAGACTCCAACCCAACCGACGGTGCGAATGGCATCCGTGGGACCGGCGTATTGCTGGGCCACGGCAACCACGACCGCCAGAATGCACCAGGCGGCCACATCATTCACCGCCGCGCAAGCAATGCTGACGCTGCCCACCCGGGTCCGGTGTAGATTCCGTTCGGTAAGAATACGAGCTAAAACAGGGAACGCCGTGATGCTCATCGCCGCCCCCATGAACAACGTTGATGCCAGAAAATGCGATCGCGTAGGATCCGCGAACAGCGGCCGATACAGCACGATCGTCACCGCAATCCCAAGCACGAACGGCACAGCAATGCTGGCACTGCTGATACCCAGGGTTGCTCGCCCTCGCTTTTGCAGCAGGGCCGGATCAAGCTCCAGACCCACCAGGAAAAGAAAGAACACAACACCGAGCTGGCTGAGCAAATTCAAAAAATCCAGGCTCTGGGCCGGGAAAAGGGTCTGAAACGCCGTGGGCCACCACCAGCCAAGCAAGCTCGGCCCCAGAAAAATGCCCGCCACCATTTCCCCCATGACCTGCGGCTGGTGAATCCGGGTAAACAACCAACCCAACAGTCGGCTGAGCGCGATGATCAATGCGATCTGCGCAAACAGAATGAGAATGGCGCCCGCGCCGTGCATCTCCCGTACCATAGCACCGCAACTACCCCGAGCCAACCCAACGCCCCACACTCCAAACAGGAACGCCCCCTCCTCCCCTCCAGCCCCCCTCGACTCCCCCCAAGCCCAGCGATTTATCCCTGGGTTCCTCTGCTCTCTTCAATTGTCAATTGCGAATTGTCAATTTTCAATTGTCAATCCAGCGCCGTACCCCCTCCTTCGCCACCTCGCCTCCCAATACGCTTGCGGTTTCGCGGACCCAATTGCGTCCTTCCGCCAATCCCCAATCTGGGAAATCGATGCCCCCATCCCTTCGTTTCCTCTCCGCGTGCGAAGATTCTCGACGCAACCGCACCATTCCCTCCATCCCCCCCTTGTCCCTCCCTCCGTGCCTTCGTGCCTCCGTGCCTTCTTGGCTTTCGCCCCTCACGCCGAGTCTGTCCCTTCCCGCCACTCCCCCAAAGGACCCAGGGACCACTTCTATATTAAACAACTCGCCGCAAATTCCGCCGCCGCGACCGCATCCTCAAAATGCCGCCGAATGGGCGGCCCCTGGAAGAAATGATTAGCGGCAT
>JBLNDH010000083.1:0-4624 GCA_050261455.1 Bacillota bacterium | reverse complement strand
TCGCCAAACCTGTGGCCAACCCCGGGCGATCAGGAAACCAACGGATAAGCGTCGCGACGGGTGCGAGATAGCCGAGGCCGAGGCCAATCCCGCCGATGACACCATAGCCCAGATAGATCAGCCAGAGCTGATGCACACGGACACCCAGTGCTGAAATCAGGAAGCCGAGCCCGAAGCAGCAGGCGGAGACGAACATCGCCGCCCGCGGACCACGGCGTTCAATCCATCGTCCAAAGACCGCGCTGGAAACCCCCAGGAAGACAATGGCGATGATAAACATCCAGGCGATCTGCTCCTGCCGCCAGTCGACGGGCGTATGCGTGGTGATGCCGATGGCGCGGCTGAGGGGGACCTTGAAGACGCTATAGGCGTAGACCTGCCCGATCGACAGGTGAATCGCCAAAGCGGCCGGAGGCACAAGCCAGCGGTTAAAGCCTGAACCAGCTATGGAATGCTCTTTGTCGAGGAAGGACGGAAGGACAGCCACGGTATTCTCCTTTGGTTAGCGAGCGGGCATCAACTGGCGTGCTGCCAGTCGCTTGGGACTTGGGCTGCCGGGGGCAGGCGTTGAAGCATACGGCCGCAATTTGGATCGACCAGGACGGCTGGAGAGACGGGCCGTATGCGGGTCGTTGGCGGCCTCGTGTCCCCCGTGAATCATTGTCCACCGCAGGACAAAGCCGCTGGCGAGGCTGAGGACGGCCGAGGCAGTACCGACAACTCTGCGAGCCTTGCCCCGCAGGGGCAGACGCTTGATGACCTCTCCCAGGATCAACGCACCGGCCATGAGGGCCATGTGTGGCTTCATCCTGCCGCGCCGAAGGGTGGCAGCCTTCTCACCGGCCTCACGGAAGTAACCAGCTAACGTAGCGGCCTCGACCGCATGGGCGGCGGTGTCAATGTGCTCCAACACCGCTGGGTACCGGGTCCGCTCGGTATTGCACTTGCCTGTCGCCTTCAGCGCCAAGGTCATAGCGGCCGCTCCGGTCCCGATAGCACTTGCACTGAACAGCGGGCCGAGCCACTGGTTCTTCGTCCAGAGCGGATTGGACGTACAACTGAGTAACACGCCGGTATACCCCGCGACGGAAAGCGCGAATGGGATGCCAAGCGCATCGTGAAGGAGTTCCAGTATCCGGTTGACCTTGAGGAGCATCGGCCCCCTCTGTGCTGGCGGGTAACGGTCGAGCATCCATTGACGCAGCGCCTCGGCCGTCGCCATACCGCCGTATCCCACGATAGACCACGTCCCGAAGTTCATCGGACTGCTCGGCTTCCACACGCGGAGCATGTGGTGAAAGCGTACCGGATCGCCCAAGTCGTGGATGAGCAACGCCGGACACGGGATGAACGTGAGCAGTGCCGTGTACGCGCCGGCACGACCGACGTCGCGGCAGGCGTCCCCCCCCGCCCGCTCAGCCACACGGGCGATGACGTATGCCCCAGCCGACAGCCCACCAAGGAAGAAGTACCACGCGACTTCCCACCTCCACGGCGGCGGCTTGAGGATGGAAACATCGTAGTAGGACGGCTCGACATGCAGGTTCTGGGTGTACGGCACTGCAGGGGAACTGGCTTCGACAACAGTCGGCGAGGGGACGCCATGCCCCGTCGACGGCTGCACTGCCGGAGCCTCGCCCGCCGAAACGACCTGAAGCGATGTGATGCGGTTCGGATCTGCGCGATGTTGCAGGTCCTGAGGCCAGCCGGCATCGAACGGAATGAAACGGTTTTCGTCTTCTTTACCGGCCACGGTTGTGACCTCCAGTAGTCTTGGTGCCACTGAATAGGAAATACGAGAGCACTGTCAGCGATGCCCCGGCCAGAAAGCTCCGGGCGTAGCGCCCATGCTGACCCTTAAACGGCTGCGGCGGATTCTCGGGCAGGTTGTATTCGTTGGGGTGGTCTTCGAGGAGGAAGAAAGCGTTGAGCGGACCGTAGTCTCCGACGCTGTCGCATCCGTACAGATAGGCACGGTCATTACCTCGTTGGCGAAGTTCTTCGACGCGTTGACGGGCTTTGGTGCGCAGGTCTTCGACGGATCCGAACTGGATAGAGGCCGTCGGACATGCCTTGGCGCAGGCTGGCGTCATGTCCTCCGCCTGCCGATCCATACACAACGTACACTTGTGGGCATGCCCATCGCCGGAACGGTTGTGCAGCTTGGAGACTGGCTCGTAGACGGGGAAGTCCTGCGTTTGGCGGCCGCGTCCGTCGGTGCGTCCACGGTTGGCGCCGTGGGCATAGCCGTCGCCAGAAGGACTTCCCGGCCCGTAGTCTCCCTCGCTGCTACCGCGCGGCTCATCCACCCGGTCCGCCCGACCGAGGACACCAAACGGGCAGGCGACAATGCAGTACCCGCACCCGTTGCAAATGTCATTCTGGACATAGACGTCGCCGAAGTCATTATAGATGATTGCGCCGGTTGGGCAGGCATGCTGGCATGGCGCACTCTCGCAATGCTTGCACACGTCCGACAACATGAGCCACCGGTTGCGGGCGGTGCCATCGGCTTCCTCGACCACCTTTTCCTTAAATGCGACGTGCCGCCATGTCGTCGCCCCCAGGTGCCTTGTGTTATCGTAACTGTAGCCGGTGAAGTTGAGGCCATCGCTGGGGAGCTGGTTCCACTGCTTGCACGCAACCTCGCACGCTTTGCACCCGATGCATAGCGTGGTATCAGTGAAGAAACCCATGATCTGCCTCAGGGCACCTTGGGTTTCCTGCTCCGCGGGCTGGGGCACGGGCGTCCGTCGCGGCGGGAAAGCGTTGGGTACCTCCTCCCACGTCTCCATGAGCCGCTGCTTCAATCGGACAGTAGTGTCCCGCTCGCCGCTGAAGATTGGCAGGTGTACCTTCATCACAACTGTCCTTCCGGTTGTGCGCTCGGCGGGGTGTCGGGGGTCGCCTCACGCAGCGGCCACGGTGCGAATGGCACGGTCGGTGCAGCCGGTTCAACCTGCGGAATCTCTCCCGCCGACACGTCACATGCGAACACCTTTGCCTCGTGCATGCTGACATTCGGCTCGGCGACCAGAGCTACCAGGTCGTTGGCTTGGCTCCCGACTGCTTCGCCAGCGAAGCCCCAGTGGAATGGCAAGCCGATCTGGTGCACTGTCTGTCCGGCCACAACCAGGGGTTTCATCCGGCGCGTCACCATCGCATGAGCATTGATCGCCCCGCGAGCTGACCGAATCGTGACCCACCCACCATGCTTGATTCCCTTCTCAGCCGCCAGTTCGGGCGAAATCTCCACAAACATCTCGGGCTGCAACTCGTTGAGCCACGAGTTGAATCGGCTCATCGGACCACTCAGGTAGTGCTCCGTCAGCCGGTACGTGGTCGCGATGATGGGAAACTCCTTGGTCGGGGTGTGGCTGACAACGTTCAGCGGCCCCGGGAAATAGCGACACGTCGGGTTATCCATCTGCTGGTAGAGGAGGTTGCGGACCGGCGACTCGACCGGCTCATAATGGGTGGGGAACGGGCCATCCTTGGTCGTGCCCGTGGCGAAGAGCCATCCCAGACCATCGGCGTGCATGATGAACGGCTGGTCGCCAGCGATCGCCGCCATCCCCCTGGCGTCTGGCGGCGGTCGGTAGTCGGGGGCTTTGGTCGGCTCGAAGTCCGGCACGTCGGGGCCAACCCATTTTTTGAGCTGTTCGTCCCACCAGATGTACTTCTTGCGCACGGACCATGGGCGACCCTGCGGGTCGGCCGAGGCGCGGTTGTACATGATCCGCCGATTCAGCGGCCAAGCGTAGCCCCATGTGGGCTGGACGGGATTGTCGGTCACGATCCGTTCACGGGCGCGGTTGCGGTCGTAGCTGGGATAGACACCGCTGTAGATCCACCCACCACACGCCGTCGAGCCATCGTCCTTGCAGTCCGAGAAGCCGCTGAGAAGCTTACGTTTCTCCGGGTACTTTTCGTCTTGCTCGTTGATGAAGTACCCATTGATTTCCTGAAGCACTTTGTGCGCGTCCGGCTCCCCTTCGATGCGACTGAGCGACCCGTCCGGCAGCCGGCGCGGTTCGTCCGGATCGTAATCCCAAGTCAGTGACTGGATCGCCTGGTCCTGGAGCTTGGGTGAACCCCTGTAGAGTTCCTTGAGCCGCTTGCCAAGGTTGTAAGCAAACCACAGGTCGCTGCGGCAGTCGCCGTCCGGATCCACTGCCTTGTCGTGCCATTGGATCAGCCGCTGCGTGTTGGTGAATGTCCCTTCCTTGGCGACGATGGACGGAACTGGGAAAAAGAAGACTTCGGTACCAACCTCCTGCGGCGGCGGACCCTTGGGATCGCTCTTCCAAAAAATGGCGGTCTCAGTCTCAAACCAGTCGAGAACAACCAGCCACTTGAGCTGCCGCAACCCAGCGCGGTGGAGGCCGGCGTTGGGCCCACCGGCGGCCGGGTTCTGCCCGAACACGAAGTAGCCATCGACGCTCCCCTCCGCCATCCGCTTGAAGAACGGAAGCTGGGAATAGTCGCCGTCGATCCGCGGCAGCCAATCGTAGCGGAAGTCATTCTCCTTCGTCGCAGCGTCGCCGTAGTACGCCTTGAGCAGACTGATGAGGAACTTGGGCGTGTTGACCCAGTATCCGCCGGCCATCGTTTCGTAGTCGAG
>JBLNDH010000082.1:0-9772 GCA_050261455.1 Bacillota bacterium | reverse complement strand
CTGGGGAGGGAACTGGAAAAGGTCATCTGCCCGCGATCGGTGATTACGCGGATGCTCAAGGCCAGCTATGGGATCGGGGCCGATACGGTGCAGCGGATGCTGGCGGAGCGTTCGGCGGGGGATCTGCAGGTGGTGGGGGGGCAGACCACGGATTTGTCCTCCGAGGAGCAGGCCGCGAACGAGCCGACGGTGGTGAACCTGGTCAACCAGATATTGGCCGAAGCGATCCGGGCGAATGCGACGGATATCCACTTCGAGGCGTACGAGGAGAAGTACCGCGTGCGGTACCGGATCGACGGGATGCTGGAGGATGTGTCGATGCCGGTGAGCGTGAAGCAATTGCGGCTGGCGCTGGTGTCGCGGATCAAGATCATGAGCAACCTGGATATCACGGAAAAGCGACTGCCGCAGGACGGGCGTTGCCAGGTGTCGCTCGGGGGGCAGGAGTACGACCTACGGGTGAGCATCTTGCCGGGGATGCATGGGGAGGCGGTGGTGATCCGATTGCAGAGCCGGCAGATGGTGAAGCTGGACCTGGAGATGCTGGGGTTTGACGCGGAAGAGCAGCAGAAAGTGAACCAACTCATCAGCCGGCCGCACGGATTGATCCTGGTGACCGGGCCGACGGGGAGCGGCAAGACAACAACGCTGTATACGTGCCTGAGCCGGATCAACACGCCGCTGGTCAAGATCGTGACGATCGAAGACCCGGTGGAGTATTGGATGGAGAACATCCTGCAGATGCAGGTACACGAGGAGATCGGGTTCACCTTTGCGCGGGCGCTGCGGAGCATGTTGCGGCACGATCCGGATGTGATGCTGGTGGGGGAGATTCGCGATCGGGAGACGGCAGATATCGCGATCCGCTCGTCGCTGACGGGGCACTTGGTGTTTGCGACGTTGCATACGAACAATGCGGCTAGCGCCTTCGCGCGGCTGATCGATGTGGGGGTCGAGCCATTTCTCGTGGCCAGCTCGGTGATCGGGGTGGTCGCCCAGCGACTGGTGCGAAAGGTGTGCCCACAATGCAGGCGGAAGGTGGTGGTTGAGCAGTTGAGTGAGTATGAGCGGCAGATGATGCGTGAGGCGGGATGTGGCGGGGAACTGGAACTGTGGGAGGGGCAACGGTGCGAAGCGTGCCGATTCACGGGATACCGCGGCCGGACCGCAGTAGCGGAGACCTTGCTTGTGACGTCGGGGATTCGCCGGCTGGTGCAACAGCGGGAGCCGGCGGAGCGGATTAAGGAACTGGCGTGCCGGGAGGGGATGAAGACGCTGCGGGAAAGTGCGCTGGCGGCGGTGGGGGAGGGGAAGACCACGATGGCGGAGATGATGCGCGTGACGCAGGAGGATTTCTGATGTCGCGGTTCAGCTACATCGCGGTGGCGGGCAGCGGGCAGCGGCGAAGCGGGACGATTCGATCGTCCAACGGCCTGGAGGCGGTGCGGAAGCTGCTGGAGATGGGATACCACCCGCTGTCGGTGAAAGAGGAGGCGAACGCGGGGGGGAGGAGGCGATCGCGGCATTTCTGGCGGCGGGTCAGCGTGACGGATCTGGCGGTATTCACGCGGCAGATGGCATCGTTGCTCAAAGCAGGCTTGCCGATGATCCAGACGCTGGCGACGGTTCGGCGGCAGTGCAGCAATCGGCATCTGAGCGAAATCGTGGAGGCGATTGAAGAGTCGCTGTCCCAGGATGCGGGGGCGTTCTCGGATGCAATGGAAGTGTATCCGGAGGTGTTTGACCCGGTCTATCGGGGGTTGGTGCGATCGGGGGAGGAGGCGGGGAACCTGCCGGAGGTGCTGGGGAACCTGGCAAGGCACTTGAGCCAATCGGCGAAGCTTCGCGGGCAGGTTCTGGGGGCGTTTATCTACCCGGCATTCCTGCTGGTGTTGGGAATGGCGGCGGTGTTTGTGCTGATGACGTTTGTGATTCCCCGATTCGAGGAGTTGTTTGCATCGTTCGGACAGCAGTTGCCCTGGCCGACGCAAATGCTCATTCGGCTGAGCGGATTTCTGGGCCGATGGTGGTGGGCGGTGCTGGCGGGGATGGGGGTGGGAGTGAGCTTGAGCATTGCGGGGTTGCGTAAGCGGGGGATTCGGGAGAAGGTGGATCGGGGGATCCTTCGGCTGCCGGTGGTCGGGTCGATGGTGTTGAAGGTGGAGATCGCGCGGATTGCGCACACGTTTGCGGCCCTTCTGAACAGTGGCGTGCCGATTCTCGAATCGCTGCGTGCAACGGGAGAAACGGCGAGGAATCTGGCGATGAAGGGGACGTTTACGATACTCGTTCGGGAGATTTCGTCGGGGCAGACGCTGGCCGAGGCGATGGATGCGACGGGGTTGTATCCACCGATGGTGGTGAACCTGATTCGAACGGGAGAGGAGACGGGAGAGCTGCCGGAGATGCTGACGGAGCTGTCGGGCATCTACGAGGAGGAGGCCGATCGCACGGTGACAGCGGCGGTGAAACTGCTGGAGCCGATGTTGATCATAATCATGGGGGGGATTATTGCGGGGATTGTGGCGGCGGTGATTCTGCCGATCTTTCGGATCAATGCGGTGGTGGGGGGGTAGGAGGAATGGTTGGTCTGCTGAGCCGGAATCTATAGTCAAATGATCAATGACCAAATCCCAATGACCAATGAATGACCAATTCCCAATGACGGAGGGACGGAGTAGCGGAATGAAAGGGGTGAAGTATGAAGAGCACGCGGGGGTTTACGTTGATTGAGATGTTGCTGGTGATTGTGATTATTGGGGTGCTGGCGGGGGCGATTGTGGTGGGGTTGTCGGGGCGATCGGAGGAGGCTCGCATTACGCGGGCCAAGGCGGATCTGAGCGGGAGCCTGTCGCTGGCGCTGGATCTGTTTGACCAGGATGTGGGGCGATACCCGACGGCGGATGAGGGACTGAAGGCGCTGGTGGAGGATACGGGCATTGCGGGATGGAAGGGGCCGTATTTGAAGGGGGGATTGCGGGCCGATCCGTGGGGGCACGAGTATCACTATGAACTGGATCCGCAGCATGCGCGGCAGTATCTGCTGCGCAGCGCGGGACCGGATGGACAGTTGAATTCGGAAGACGACGTTGTGCCATGAGTGGAGGGGCGGACATGGATGCGTCACGGAGGCTTCGCCGGGGGTTCACGCTGCTGGAGTTGATGCTTGTGGTTCTGCTGATGGGCATCGTGGCGGGGGCGGCGGTGGTGAATTTGAAGGATCGGCAGGATTCGTACGCCCTTGGGGCGGCGGCGCGGGACCTGGCGGCGGCGCTCCGGTTTGCGGCGACGCAGGCTCGGATGGAGGGCGTCGGGTACCGGGTCAGGTGGAACCCTGAGAGGAGCGAATATCGAGTGGAAGTGATTCGGGAGGGGCAGCGAGAGTTTGGCCCGGCGGCAGGGTGGGCGGGACTGCCCCGGCTATTCGCCAGGGGCGTGCGCGTGAGTGCGGTGCGGCCGGGAGGGCAGGTGGTTGAGGCGATGCCGGAGGCTGTGGAGTTTGGGCCGGACGGAAGCGGCTTCTGGGGCACTCTTGAATTGCGAGGCCGGGGTGAGCAGGCGGTGGGCATTCGCATCCTGCCCTGGACGGGGCAGGTGGTTGTGGAGGAACAGCGCGATGAGACGGGGGTTTACTCTGCTGGAAGTTCTGGTGGCGATGATGGCGTTGGCGGTGGGGGTGATCGGGGCGTTATCGGCGCTGTCAACGGGCCTTCACGCGGCGGCTCGCGCTGCCCATCTGGCGGAGGCGGTAAACATGGCGCGGAACGAGATGGAATTGGCAGTGGCGGTGAGTGCTAACCAGCTTCAGCCGCAGAGTGCTGCGGCAGGCCGTTACAAGTGGACGCTCACTTACACGGAGAAGTCGCTTGGGCTTGTTCTGGCGGATGTGACGGTGGAGTGGAGTGAATCGGGTGAGCCGCAGACGTATGGGCTGTCCCAGTTGTTCTTGCCGCGGCGGTGAAACAAGGAAACCGGGAGGACTCGATCGTGCGGAAAAATATATTGACATTGGTGCGGTGCTTGGTAAGGTGAATGCGGTTTGGGCAGTCCTGTCTGTAAGGGGGAAGCATGATCCGATGGCAAGCGAAGCGAGTGCTTGTGGGGTGCGGCTTGTTGGTGTTGGTTGGCGCTGCCGGTGCGAGGGCGGCGGCCACGACGCGTCCGGAGAACCCTACGCCGCGTGCCGGCGCGTTTGTGACGGTTGCCGAGTCGCAGGCGCAGTCGGCCGGCTTCGGGATGCTGATGATCTGCCCGTCGCATGGGCATGGAGCGCCGGATGAGGCGGAGGCGAAGTTACGCTTGCTGTTGCAGAATGGATCGGACCAGCCGGCAACGATCTGGGTGTGCCGGTCAAGTCAGATTGAGACCGTGATCCGGTTTGCACCGCTGGTGGAACGGGTGATCGTCAATCCGTTCGGACATTTCAGAGTGGATCGGCCTAAGGACAGCGAATTGTACTGGCCGGGGATTAATCATCCGGTTCTCAATGGACTGGAGGAGCTTCGCCTCGCGGCGGGGGATCGGCAACTGCTGGCGTGTCTCGATCTGGAGGGCGAGCCGGGGTTGTTCGGCGGACGATCACCGTCGATTGAGGAGATCGAGTGGCAAGTGTATGCGGCGATTGGAACGGGGTATCAGGGGGTGGTCTGGCGCAATCGGCCTGATGATCCTGAACGAGCCTCGCGGCTAAAAGGCCTGGAGGGCAGGCTCCGCGAGATTGCGGCGGAGTTGGGAGCAGCGAAGCCAGTGCGATGGGCCTGTTCGACAAGTGGACAGCCGGCCAGCGTGCTATGGGGGCGGGGGCATGTGTTTGTTGTGCTGCTGAACCCGGATTACGTCGTTCTCAAGTCGCCGATGGATCCGAGCGGGGGTGTTCGGCTAGCCTTGGAGGATCGTGAGCAGCGTGGCGAGGTGAGGTTGACCTTGCCAAAGGGTCAGATGGTGGTTTCTGCCAGGACCCTGAGCGGGAGAAGTCTGTCGGCGAGGATGGCCGATGGGCAGACGATCGTGCCGTATCGATTCCGGGGGGGAGGGGAGATCGTGATTTGCCGGCTGTCTGAGCGGGCACCTGCGGGGGCGGATGGGGATTGAGCGGGTTGCGGCGAAAAGGGGGGCGCAGTGGTCGTTGCCCTTGCAAAGAGTCCGAGCCAACGCGTTGACCGCGGCTTTACCCTGGCGGAGTTGCTGGTGGCCAATGCGGTGGTGACGATTGCCCTCTTGGGAGTCTATGGGCTGTTTCGGCAGGTGCTGGAGGTGGAGAAGGCGGGTGCCAAGCGGTGGGAGGACGAGGCGGCGGCCGAGGCGATAGTGGATCACCTGGCCGAGGCGATGCGGAATGTGGTGAACCTGCCGGGGAAGTCTGCCATTACGGCCGAGCCGGATGGAAATGGGGGGGCTGCGATCAGCTGTTTCACGCAGACGCCAATGTATTGGGGACGACCGGTACGGCATGCAGGAGTGAGCCGGCGAAGGTATGCGTGGCAGGGGGGGCAAGACGCGGCGCAACAAGGCCAATTGGAGGTGCGATTGCAGACGTACGGGGGCAGGAAGAACCTGGATCCGGCGGCCATAGAGGAGGAGTCGAGCGATGCAGCGGTATGGGCACAGACCCCGCCGGTGGCGATTGGACGGCCCGTGGATGAGATCGCGGTCGTCTTCCGAGGAGCGGATGAAGCGAACGGCGAGTGGCAGGACCGGGGCAACTGGCAGGCGGGGCAAGTGGTGGTGCGCATTCGGGTGCGCGTGGGCGAAAGCGTTGTGGAATGGGTGGTGATGCCACGGGCCACGACGATGGTTGTGGCGGCCGACGAGGAGGGGTGAATGCGACGGCGCGGCTCCATCTTAATCCTGGTGCTGTTCGTCATGGGGGTGCTGAGCCTGCTGGCGATGAGCTTTGCGTATCGGGCAGCGCTGGAGAGCCGGTTGGCGTCCAACCGGGCGATCCGGGCGAAGCTCGAGTCGCAGGCGGCGTCGGCGGTGGCGGTGGCGCTGGGACGGCTGCGGGAGAACACGAACGACTACGACCATCCGGCGGAGCCCTGGCGTGTGCACGGGCCTTTGGCGACGGAGGGTTGGCTGGAAGACTGGGGTGGCAATGCGAAGCGCGCCGAGGCAGAGTCGGTGGTGGATTACCAGGTGATTGATGAAGAGGGCAAGCTGAATGTGGCGTATGCCCCGAGCGTGTCGCTGGAGAAACTGGGAATGTCGCCGCAGCAGATTGCCGGCTTGTTCGACTGGATGGATGCCGATGACGATTCGCAGGCCGATGGGGCGGAAAGCGATCACTATCGGAGCCTGCCGGTGCCGTATCGGTGCAAGAACGGCCCGCTGGAGATGCTGGACGAGTTGCTGTTGGTGCGAGGGTTTGGGGTGGCGGATTACCGGGGTGAGGATGCGGATCACGACGGCGAGCTGGATCCTTCGGAAAACGATGGCCTCGCGTCGTATCCGCCCGATGATGCTGATGGGCAACTGCGGCTCGGTTGGGTGGATTTGCTCACCTGCATGGGGGATGGACATCTCAATCTGAACACCGCGCCGCTTCCGGTGTTGTGTCTGCTGCCGCTCAGCGAGGGGGCTGCGGAGCAGATCAAGCGGTTTGTCGCGGATGGCGAAACGAGCGGGGACATTGAGAATCACGCGTTTCGGTCGGCCAAAGATATCGAGCAGCTTCAGGGGCTCAGCGATGCCGATCGGGAAGTCCTCAAGGGGATAGCCGCTTTCAAGTCGGAGCACTTTCGAATCTTCGCGCAAGCGGTACATCGGCCGTCGGGGATGCGGTACCAGCTGGAAGTGTTGGTGCGCGTGAGCGATGGGAATGCTGAGATCCTGCAGTGGAAGGCGGGGCATTGATATGACGACGCCGGTGACATCATCGAAGGCGGCGGGCGTGATCCAGACGGGCAATGGGCGCTCCGCCTCCGGTCGCGGGCAAAAAGGCCGGCTGACCCAGGTCTTCGTGTGCCTGCCGCTGGAGGGGGCGGTCCATGGAATTCACCTGCGGCTGCAGCGATCGGGGAGGGAGTCTCGTGCGATTCGAATCGCCGCGGTGAGCGAATGGAAAAAGGCATCCAAGGAACTGGGAGGCCGATGCCCGGTCGTGGCGATCCTGCCCAAGTCGCTTTACCTGGTGCGGACGGTGGAACTGCCTCCGGTGGCCGGCGAAGAAGTGTCGCCGATGCTGAAATTGGAGGTGGGGGCGCATTTGCCGCCGGAGTTCGGGGCGGTGGAGATCTCGTATCGGCCGCTGGACCCGCGGAAGGAGGGAAACCCGGGTTACGAATCGTATGTCGCCCGGCGTCAGGAGTTGAATGATTACCTGGCCCGGCTGATTGCCGTCGGCATCTATCCCGATCTGATCCTGCCCAGCTGCGTCGTTTGGTCGCTGCTCCTTGATCAGGCTCAAGGCACGGATCTGCTCGTGGCGAGCTTGGGAGCCGAGCAACTGGAGGCCGCGTCGCGGTCGCCGGTCGGAGCGGTCAACATCCGAACCATCGCCGCCGGCCACGGTGACGGGCGGGCCGAGATCATCCAACGGAGTTTGATCGAGTATGTTCGGTCCCTGCTGATGCAGAGGAGCCTGGAGCGTGAGGCGGTCGCCATCGGCTGGTTCGGAAGCGGTTGCCCGTCGCATCTGGCCAACGGGCGGATCCTCTTCCGGGACATTGCGGAGGTGCTGCCGGGGATTCGCGGGACGGAGGAGCCGGCGGATGCGGTTAGCTTGACGTTGCGGTGCTTTGCCGAAGGCCTGTTGGCGGCTGGGGAGGACTGGGCGCTGCAACTGAGCAATCTGCTTCCCAGCGAGGTGGTGGATCGAAAGCAGCAGCGTGCGGTGCGTAGGCTCACATTGTTGGGCGGGCTGCTGGTCCTGCTGGCGTGCGTTCTGGCGGGTGTGGCGCTGAAGATCGCGTCGCATCGCTACCGTGCGCGAATGGCCGACCTGTCGGCGCGGATTGCCTTGATCCGCCGGGAAGGTGAATCGGTGGGCCGGCGCATCGAACAACTGCAGGCGATTCAGGCAGCGAGGGCGACGTGCAACGACTTCACCCAGGTCATCGCCGGCCTGTGCGACAGTGCCCCGGCGGGGCTGAGCTACAGCAACATCGATATGGACGAAGATGGGCGGATTCGCCTGCAGGGGCAGGCGGAATCGCTGGCAATGGCGTTCCTGTTGCCGGAGCAGTTGGAGAAGCAAGGCGGGTTCCTCGATGTCCAGCCGGGGGATGCCGCCAGGTCCCGCAAGGGCGAGGGGACGATCGCGGAGTTCCGCGTCAACTGCAGACTAAGCGGTCGCACCGGGGCTGACGAGGGATCCGGATTATCGCGCCGCACCGAACCTGGCGTGAACGGGATGAAAGGAATTCCCAGCCGCAAGGAGGGCCGATGATGAAGTGGAAAGGCGAGTTGACGGGACGCCAGTGGGCATTGTGTATGGCGGCCGCGATGGTGATCCTCGCGATCGCCATTCTTCGGTACGGGCTCGTTCCATCGGCGCGGGAGTGGAAGCTGCTGCGGTCGCAGTGGCGGGTGAAGAATGCCGAATATGCCCGGCTGGTGCGGAACGTGGGCATGAAGCAAGGGGTGGAGGAGCAATTTACCCGCCTGGGGGCGCAGGCGTATCAGAACGAATCGGATCCGATGACCCTGGCGGCCTGGCTGCGTGAACTGGAGCTATTGGCGAGGCTGCCCAGCATGACGCTGAACAACATGAAGGCCATGCCGGTCAAGCACGAGAGCGCGTACAAGCTCTACCGCGTGCGACTGGCCGTTTCGGGCAAACTTCCCGAGGTGATGAAATTCATCTCCGCCGCCACGCACGGCGAGAGCCTCACCGGCCTGGAGTCGTTTGCCCTGCGGGGTGTGCCGGGGGTGAACATGGTCGAATGCGGGCTGTCGCTGCGGATGATTCGGCTATTGCCGGAGGCGAAGAAGGAGGGGGAACATGGCCAGTGAGCAGGCATTTCGAAGCAGGCGATTGGCAGGCCGATTCTTCGCGCTTGGCGCGGGGCTCAGCGGTGGGGGGGTACTGTTGGTGCTGCTGGCGGCGACCCTGCCGATCCAGGCGGAGCCTGAGACCAAGGCCACCGCCGAGCGAGTCTCGCTCGAGCCCAAGCCGGCTGCGCGGGCGGAGGTCGAACCGCTGCTGGCCCGGCTCGCGGGCATGACCCTGATCCGGCCGGCCCAGGTGCAGGCGGCGGTCAAGAACGATGGCACCGCCGAACGACTGCTCAAGAAACTCAAGTTGCAGGGGGTTGTGCAGGTCGGCAGCGAAATGGTCGCGTATATTCAGGTGGATGACGGCGGCAAGGTCGTTCGCAGCGTCCGCAAGGGCCAAACGATCCTGGATTTCAGCATCGATGGCGTGGAGCCGGGGAAAGTGACGCTTTCGCTTCAAGGGGTGGTGGTGGTTCTGGGGCACGGGTGATCGTGGATTCGCAGACATTTCTCGCGGGGGGTGCAATGGTCAGGATATATCGGGCGATAGGTTGGGTGCTGATCGGTGTGGCGAGCTTTGCCAGCCAGACCTGGGCACAGGACCGGCGGGATCCGTTCCGATCGGACCGGCTCGATGCTGGGCCGCAGGCCAATCGGATCAGCAGTGTGGATCTGGTCGATACGCCGGTGACCACGGTCTTCAAAATGATCTCGGATCTGACGGGCTGGAGCATCTTCATGAGCCCGGAGGTTTCCGAGAAGCCGCCGAAAATCAATCTCTGGATCAAGAATCTCACGCCCGACCAGGTCATGGATCGTGTCTGCTCGTTGGCTGAGC
>JBLNDH010000081.1:0-7317 GCA_050261455.1 Bacillota bacterium | reverse complement strand
ACCCGTGCGTGCGATTGCCCCTTCGCGGCCGAATCAACTGCGATGAATCACTGCGCCGTCAACGCAAACAGCGTCACGCTGCACGGCGCCACCGAGAGCTTGTCCGCAATGCCATTCACGTCCGCTTCCTCAATGGCGATCTTCGCCGGCTGGTCCGGGTCGTTGTAGGCCATCGGATCGGCGTTGGCGATCTGCCACCGTTTGCCCTGTCCAGTGAGCTTTGCATTGCCAATCGCCAGGGGGATCTCCTGCGCCTGGCCCGTCGGGTTCACAATCGCAATCGTGAGCGTCTTGCGATCTTCGCTCCACGCCGCCTGGGCATCGAGCTGGCCTTTCGTCTGTGTCGCCACGGGAATTGTCCCGAAGTGCTGCCGATACAGCTTCAGCACCAGACCCGTCGTCTCAAGCGCCGCCGCCGTCTTGCTGGTCTTGATGCACCCGATGACATTCACCGTCTGGGCATAGTTGGCCATGAAAATGATGTCGCTGTTGCGAGCGTATTCATTCAAGCCGGCCGCGATACCCAACCCGTCCTTCACGAAGTACCG
This sequence comes from Bacillota bacterium, assembly GCA_050261455.1. Taxonomy (GTDB): domain Bacteria; phylum Planctomycetota; class Phycisphaerae; order Tepidisphaerales; family Tepidisphaeraceae; genus JAPLNB01. The sequence goes on along the minus strand of JBLNDH010000081.1, from coordinate 6,769 downwards.
CGTGCCCAATTCCCCGAAGATGTGAGGCCCATACCAGTAATTCCACTCGTCCAGCGCAATCCGAATATCCTTGCCCTTCAGCGAGTCAAACTGCTGCCGATATTTCCGATGCGCCTCGGCGATCCTGCGGATCGAGTCCGGAATCTGCCGAACATGCCTCGTCACATCCGGCCGCTCCTGGCAATAGAAGTGCTCGCTCATCAGGCTCATGTTGTCCGCGCAGTTCTTGAGCATCCCCTCGCTCCAAGGCCCAATCGCGCCGACGCCGATCAGCTCAATCGTCCTATCCGCGTTCTTCATCGCCTGGGCGAACTGGTTGTGCTTCTGGACATACTTTTCCAGCGTCGTGTGCCCCAGTTGCCAATCGCCATACATCTCATTGCCGATGCTCCAGAATCTCACCTTGAACGGCTGCGGATCGCCATTCTGGGCGCGAACCTTGCCCATGGGCGTCTCGGCGCTGCCATTGGCGTACTCGACCTCTTCCTTCGCGGTACTCGCATCGCCCAACCCGCTGTTCACCGCAATATACGGCTCCGTACCCAGATACCGGCAGAACGCCATGAACTCGTGCATGCCAAAGTCATTGTGCTCCACCCCTCGCCACGCCGGGTTCTTCCGCGGCGGCCGGCGATCTGGATCGCCAATCCCATCCTTCCAGTTGTATCCGCTCACGAAATTCCCGCCCGGCCACCGATACACCGGCGAATTGAGCTGCTTGAGCAGCTCCAGCGTATCCCGCCGCATTCCTTGAACATTGTCCGCCGGCATCAGCGACAGCGTCCCCACGCGAAAACTCCCGCTGCCCGTCGCCGTGACCTCCAGCCGCCCATTACTCGTGCTCGCTCCCGCGGTGAACTGCAGCGGCATCTTCGCAAATTCACTGCCAACGGATTCAATCCGAACCGTCTGCCGATCCTTCGGCTCATTCCCCCACACCAGACTCACACTCACCGGCCCCACCTGCCCCTCACCCGCCAGCCAGATCCTCCCCACATACCCCTTCCCCGCCACCAGCCCCAGTTCTCCCTGGACGATGCCGCACGCGGTCCCATTGCCAGCCAGGTTCACCCTCGGCGTATGCTGGCCAACAAACGGGCTCTCACGAACCATCGTCACAGCCTTCTCACCGCCAATCATCTTCCACGGCGACTCCTTCACGCCCACGCCGTAGTAGAACTTTCGATCCTCCAGCATCTCCGCCCAAATGCCCCCATAAATGCATCGGCCCAGGTGCTCAATGAACTGCCCATAGATGTACTTCGACATCGGCTGACCCGTCTTCGCCGCGTCGATGCTGATCGCAGTAGATGCCGCCTGCTCCGGCCGCAACATCACCAACCCGAATACCCCACCCGCCGTCTTTCCATTCGGCGCTGGCTCAAACCGCACAACGATTTCACTCTTCTCCGCAACCAGCTTGCGCGGAATCGGATACTCCACAACGAACAACTTATCCGGCGAGTTGTTGTTGAGACTCTGTGTCGCGATACGCGTCCCATCGACTAGAATATCGAAGATCCGATCGCCACCGTCGCCACCCCAATAGGTAACGGCCAGGATATTGTCCTGCCCACTCTCCACCTTCACCTTGTAGCTGAAGAATCCACCCTGTCCCGCATGTCGCCAAGTGCCCGCCGGATGCGAACCCGCTTGCGTATTGGCCCCCTGGAACCCGTGCGATTTCTCCGAGGCCCCATCCCCGATGCTCACCGTATCAATCACACGCTTTTGCCAATCGCGAATTCGATCCACCGACTTCTGATATTCCGCCAGTGCCGGCGCCCCCGCATTGGCAAATCGCCAGTACACGCCATAGCTCTCCTTCACCACCTTGTGAATCGGAATCAATGTGATGTCTGTCGGCTGGCCTGTCGTACGGAATGTCAGCGATTTCCCTTCGACCGGCTTGATCCACGCCTCCGGCCGCTTCAGGTCCCCCGTAAAGATCGGTGCCGGCATCTCCAATCCCGACTTCGAACCCTCCACCAACCCCGCCAGCACCATCGGCCCATACATGACCGCAGCTAGGTTCGGATCGTCATTCATCGGTTCCACATGCAACGACATCGGCATCGCCATCTCCACCGTGTCGTTGTCTTTCCAGGCTCGGTTGATCGTCAGCCACGTACCGGCCTTGGCATCCTCGCCCTTCTCCCACTTCTCACCATTCACCTTCACCGCCACACCCTTGCTGGCCCACCACGGCACACGCAGCGACAGCTTGAACTTCGTCGGCTTGGCCACCGATACCTTGATGCTCGTCCCCTCCTGCGCCGGGTACTCCGTCTGCTGGGCGATCCGCACTTCGCCCCGCGGCGATTTCCACGCGACGCCCGCGTTGGCAAACAGGTTCACATACAGCGCATCCTCGCTGTGATAGAAAACGTCCTGCCCCAGGCTCGCATACTCCTGAATCCCCGTGCCATAGCAGCACGTGAACGTATCAAATGGGCTCCCATGGTCCTTATGCGACCCCGTCTTGAGCGGCAGGAAGTAAATCAGCATCCCCGTCTTCGGCTCCTGGCTGACCAGGATGCCGTTGTAGAAATTCCGCTCAATCATGTCGGCATAGCGATTCTCGCCCGTCCACTTCAGCAAATACCGGCAGATCTTCTCCAGGTTATAAGCGGTGCAGAACTCCTGGTTGTGCGCCGACAGCGTGCTCGCCAATTTGTTCGCCGGCCCCCAGTACTCGCCGTTGTTGCTCCCGCCCGTCGCATAGCTGTGCGCCGAGATCAGTGTATCCCAGAAAAACTCCACCACCTGCCGATTCCGTTTGTTCCCCGTCAACTCATACGCCCGCGCCTGCCCCGCAACCTGCGGAATGTGTGTGTTCGCATGAATCCCCGCCAGATTGTCCTTGCCATTCGCCAGCGGATCGACAAACGAGTTCTTGACGAACCGCTGCGCCAGATCCAGGTACTTCTTCTCGCCCGTCGAGGAATACAGGTTCAGCAGCACCTCGTGCATGCCGCCAAACTCCGTCCTCAGCATCTTCTGCATCTGCTCATCCTTCAGCTTGTCGCAGCGCCCCTTGAAATAGTCCGCCATCCCTTTCAGCACGTCCAACGCCTGGCTGTTCCCCGCATACGCATGCATCTCCCACAGCCCGAGCATGACCTTGTGGATCGTGTAGTACGGCGCCCACACCTTCTGACCGTTATCCACGCGGTCGAAGAACTCCGCCGGAAATGCCGACAAATACCCGCCCCCCAGCTTCGCTTGGCACTTGGCCAGCTCCGTCACGGTGTAGTCCGCATTCTTCTTCAGCTCCGGATCTCCCGTCTGCGCAATCACCCGCGCGCAGGCCGACAGATAGTGCCCCATCGAATGCCCGCGCAACTCGCACTTGGGCTCCTCCCATCCTCCATACGGCGCATCCGCCGTCTCCAATCCCGCGTTCTTCCGAAACGTCCACAGATACCGATCCGGCTTCAGCGAATGCAGGTACCGCACATTCGTCTCAAACGCCTCTTTCAATGGCCCCGGCCCCAGCACCACCTGGCCAAACGAAAATGCCTGCAGCTGCATCGGGGCCTTATCCGCAACCACCGCCTTCGGCTGACCCGCCGCCTGCACCACCGCTGCTGTCATGAGTACCCAAACGGCCACATGAAGCTGTCGTAACATGTTGACTCCTCGCTCTTTGAATGGATGTGCTTCTCTCCAACCCAGTCGACCTGTATTCCAGCAATACCGGCTTTCGCTTCGCCGTAACCATTGCCCGCGCTTACGTAGCACGGGCATCTTGCCCGTGCGCGCCTGACGTGGCATGGGCTCACTCGCCCATGCAGCTCCCTCAGTGCTCCTTACCTCTGCCTATCCTTCCGCCACAACCAGCATTCATCGGTGTCCATCGGTGCCCCATCTGTGGCAGCAAAACGTAGCACGGGCGTCTCGCCCGTGCGCGTTCTATCTGCGGCCTCAAACACTCGCACCCGACACCGCCGAAACGCTCTCATTGATTTCCGGCAACAACACCCGATCAATCCCCGCCGACACCAACCCCGCATTCCGCCGCCGCGGCGCCCCATGGCACACCACCTCGCCAAACCGCGCCCACATCGCCCCCTTGATTACAGCCTCCGACAAGTACTCAATCACGGCCCCTGGCAACTCCGTCAGGCTTCCCGTAATCACCGCCCGCCTCACGCCCACCACATTCATCGCCCCCACGATCGTCACCGCCGCCGCATCCAGCGCCGCCGCCAGCCACGGCCGCACGCCTTCCTTCTTCACATGCTCCACCAGCGCCGCCCACGACCGTACGCCACCCTTCTCCGCCGCAAAGCTCTCCAGCAATCCCTGTCGCGAGACCAGCGTCTCCACGCATCCGATCGCCCCACACCCACAACGCCGCTTATTGCCCAGAACCGGCGTATGCCCTAACTCGCCGCTAAGCGGAATCGAACTCTCAAAGAGCGACCCTCGCAACACCGCCGCACCACCCACGCCATCCCCGAAATCCACCAGCAGAAAATCTCCACTGTTTGGCTCCACCGCCAAATGCCCCAACGCCAACGCCCGGATCTCCTGAACCAGCACCACCGGCACATTCCACATCGGCCCCAGCAGTTGCGCCAGGTTCACCGCCTCCGCCCACCTCAGGTTCGGACACAGCAGCACCTTCCCGCTTCGCTCATCCACTACCCCCGGCACACTCAATAAAACCGCATCGATCCCCGACGTCACCAGCTCCTCCGAAGCCTTGGCAACCTGCCTCCGCCACTCCTGCGGATTACGGGCCGTTGGCACCTGCACCGCCCAATTGTCCCGCTCCGGCACCGCTACCGGCAACATCGCCATCCGCGTGTGCACCACCCCCAACTGAATGGCCAGGAACCTCGGCCGCCGCCGATCCAGGCACAACAATTGTCCCGGCCTGCCCATCCGCGGCATCGCCCCAACATTGGAACTGGGCTCCCCAGCATCCACCGCCTCCAGGATGCCCCCCGCCAATAGCTCATCGACGATCTTCCCTGCCGTCGGCTGGCTCATCCCCGTCGCTTTCGCCAGATCCGCCCGCGACGCCGCCCCAAAACGCAACAGCGTCCCGATGATCCGCCGTTGATTGATGCGTCGAAGATGAGCTGGTGTTGCCATGAATTGCTCTACAAGCCTCACATCACATTGCACTTCCACATCGCCGCGTAATCGCACCACAGCGTGCCACCTGGCTTCTCCATTGACGGCGACCGTACGCACGCTATGATACTTAACTAAGTTTATTAAGTAAACAAAATCCCCGCAAACTCGAATGAAAACCTACCCATCCTTATCCCGATGGATCAACCTCCCCGATTTACACCGAACCCGGGCATTCGATTTGCCGCGGACTGGAAGGAGTTCGTCCGATGGCCAAGGTTCGTAAAGCCGTCATCACCGCCGCCGGGCGCGGCACACGTCAGTACCCGGCTTCGGCGGCGGTGCAGAAGGAGATGTTCCCGCTGGTCGATCGCGATGGACTGACCAAGCCGGTTATCCAGATCATCGGCGAAGAGGCCATCGATTCCGGGATCGAGGAAATCTGCATTGTCACCCAACCCGGCGAAGAACGGGCTTACCGCGACTACTTCCGCCAGCTGGATGGCGAGATGCTCAAGGCCTTCCGGGGCAAGGATTGGGCCATCCAGGCTTCCCAAAAACTTGAAGAGTTTGGCCAGCGACTCTATTTCGCCGAACAGCGTACCCAGGAAGGGTTTGGCCATGCCGTCTTCCAAGCCCGCCAGTTTGTCGATGGAGAGCCGTTCCTGCTTTTGCTCGGCGACCACATCTACATCTCGGATGTACGGGACCGTTGCGCCAAGCAGCTCATTCAGGTCTATGAGCAATACAAGCTCGATACCGTCAGTGGGGTCCAGCCGACGCTGGAGAAGCTGCTGCACCTGTTTGGCACGATCAAGGGAAACCCGATTGACCCAGCCCGCGGGGTGTACAAGGCCGATCTGATCGTTGAGAAGCCGACGGTCGAGTTGGCCAGGGAGAAGCTGGCGACGCCCGGGTTGCCCGCGGGCAACTACCTGTGCCATTTCGGGATGCACGTGTTCTCGCCGCGGATCTTTGATTCGCTGGAGTATCTGATCAAGAACAACCTTCGGGAGAAGGGCGAGATTCAGCTCACGGCGGCCCAGGAGCATCTGCGTCAGAATTCCGATAAGTACTGGGCGGTCTGCTGCCAAGGTCAGCGTTACGATACCGGAGTCCCCTTTGGGTTGATGGAAACCCAACTGGGATTGGCCCTCAATGGTGTCCATCGCACCGAGATGTGCGAGTCGATTGCCCGCATCCTGGCGATGCAGGTTCGTCAGTAATCCGATCCTCCTAGATTGCAATGCCAAACGCCCATGGACTGCTGTCCATGGGCGTTTGTTCTGCTAGCGGATTACAGTTCCCAACCCTTGCGGAAGGTGGGCTTGACGAACTGATTGGCCTGATCGTTATTGGTAAAGCGCATGGCCTTGGAGTCCCACTGGAGTTCCTGGCCGAGCATGCGGGTGGCGATGATGCCCAGCAAAGCGATTTCGGTGAGCGGACCGCCGTAAGAGAAGTCGGAGCCGGACCGCTTGCCGTTGCGGATCGCGTTCACCCAGTCCTGATGGTGGCTCTTGACGCGAGGCAGGGTCTTGGGCGGCTGCTTGTAAGACTTCATTTGGGTTTCGGGGAAGATGCGCAGGCCCCCGGCGCCGTGAGAGCCGTACATGATGTTGCCCTTGTCGCCGAGCACGATGGCGCCGGTATCGACGACCTTGCGTTCGGGCTCGAGTCC
>JBLNDH010000080.1:0-6364 GCA_050261455.1 Bacillota bacterium | reverse complement strand
ACCAGTTCGGTAACGCGGAACTCCCTGCGAACCAGATCGGTCGGTCTGGAAAGGTCAATGGCTATGAGATCTTCTTCGATGACCGCGGGAAGATGCTGGTGGGAACCTCCGGGGCATTGCGTACGGAAATCGCCTACTACAGGGGGGAAGGCCAGCCGACCACGACGGTGACTGCGCCGGGCCGGTTCGGCTATCCGAGAATCAAGAACATACGTGTCGGCCCCAATCGGAATACGCTCTACATCGGCGTGCGGGCTCTCGATCGAACAGCAACCGGCACCTACGGGTTGTTTGTCCGCGGCGTGCCTGAGGGGATGAACTATCCCCTGGAGATCTCGTCGGAAACATTCACCGCTTCATCGGATACCGATATCAATAGCCCCAACGATTACGACTTCTGGGAGTTTACCACTCCGCGAGCCGGAAACTGGACTGTAACCGTGGGCCCGGACGATTCACTGGATGCGACGCTTATCGTCTACGACAGCGAGGGCAACCCCGTTTACGGGGGTTTCTCGCAAGCAATGAATACAAAGCCGATCGGGGTAGCTGAAAAATGGGTCGGTCGCAATCTTCCAGCCCATAGCACGTACTATGTCCGCGTCGACGGCAGCGGCGATAGCACGGGGGACTATGACATCTTCGTACAGGGTATACCTCGACCCAGCGTGTCCGTGGTCGCCCGCGCTCGACTTGCTCCCAAAACGGGTCTCTATGCCGGCCAGTTCACGTTTGAGCGTTCACGCCAGGACGACTTGCGGTCGCCTCTGACCATCCAATACAGCCTCTCCGGTACCGCCAAGATGGGCATCGATTACAAGCCCCTGAGCGGCGTTGTAACGATCCCAGCAAACCAAACCACGGCAACTGTAACGATTACCCCGATCGCTCAGATCTTAACGCAGCCGGGCAAGACAGTGATTCTCCGCATTCTCTCCAACAAGGATTACGTCACCGTGCGGCCAAGTGCCACGCTGGTCATCACGGATCACCCTGCGTGAGGATGGCTGTGGGTGAGGACGGCGACAACTGATGGGACCCAGGTTCCACGATCTCGCATCGGCATCTGGAACGGGGCGGTGGCCATAAGGCAATCAGACGGATTCACGTCCAAAGAAGCGAAGCATACGGCTAAGGATCGACGCCTTATGCTCAGCCACGACACTGGCACTGGCAGCGGCGGATGCGAACCCTTTGCGTGCCGCCTCGTTCTTGGCGACGCGCTCGGCGACAGCATGGCTGATCTTCTCCATGACGGATGGATCGGCTTTGAAAATCGCATTGAGGTCGTCCTTGGAGATCTCGATTGCTTCCAAAGCCGATGCGGCACGAATGGTGGCCGAGCGGGGTTGGCCGGTCAGCGCAGACATCTCGCCGAAGAAGTCGCCCGGGCCCAGGGCGGCAACCTTGTGAGGCTGGTTACCGTTGCCCTGTTCCAGGAGGACATCGACATTGCCCTGGCGAATAACGTAGAAGCTATTGCCCGCCTCGCCTTGCCGGACAAGGGATTGACCAGGCGCCAGGAGGATGTCCCGGCTGCTTGCTGCGATCGCACGCCGCTGCTCTGGAGATAGCCCGACCAGCAGCGGTAGGTTGTCAACCGCCTTCAGACGCTGCTCCACAGCGCAACTGGTTTGCCGTTCAATTTTCTTACGCAGGTCCACGTATTCGACGGTGCGGACTTCGTAAGGAATATTGAAGCCATGCTGCTTCAGGCGATACCACACGCTCAAGCGGACGCCGTGCTCAACAGTGCTGTAGTTCGAGGCATCTTCGATCCAGAATTTCACCCGGTAGACGATGGCAGAACTGGCGAAATCATGGAGGAAGACAATCGGCTCAGGCACGGCCAACACGCCACGAGTTTCCAATGCCGCAGCCTTGAGCACCGCGATGGCATCGCATGGCGGCGTGTCGTATTCCAAGCCAACCAGGACATTGCGAGCCGTGGTGATCGTCGGGTTGTAAAAGTTGACAATCTGTTCCTTGGCAAACGTGGAGTTGGGGATGATGACGTAGTTGTCGTCACCGGCATGGACGGTAACGGCTCGCCAGGTCATGTCGGTGACGCGTCCTTCCACTCCGCCGCAGCGGATCCAGTCGCCGATGGCAAAGGGGGAAGAGACGTGCATCACCAGGCCACTGAAGAAATTCCCCAAGCTCTCCTGGAGCGCCATGCCCAGGACGATGGAGACAACAGCCGAGCCAGCGAGGAACTTATCGATCGGCCAGCCGAAGACCTTGGAGCCATACCCAAGGACGGTGAAGATCGCGACCACGACCAGGATGATCTGGTGCACGAATCGTTGGAGTGGGACTTTGCCGCCGCGGGTCATCAGCGGAACGATGGCCAGGCGATCGGCCAACCGTACCGCCACGTATAGCAGCACGGCGTAGAAGGCGCGCGTAAGCCAGATCGTGGGGACATCCACGTCCGTGAGCATAAAAAGGGGTTTGACGCGACCGATGCCAATACCGAAGTAAACCGCGGTGGATACGAAGGTGAGGAGGAATACTCCCGCCAATTGGACGCGCAAGATGTACTTGCGGAGTGCGAAGAAGATTACGAATCCAATCAGCAAGATCCCCCCGACCACGATGCTGCCGCGTAACAGTTCCGCAGCAGCGGGCAGCCAATCGGCGGCATGGAACTGGTAAGCCGGCTGTGTTGATTGTGAGAGAAAGTACAGCAAGGCAACTCCCGGAGATCAAGGTTACAGACACACCTATGAAGACCGGCGTAAAGCCCAAGGCGCTGGTCTAGCCAAGCGATTCTCGCCGGAGGCCGGGAAGATTTCAAATGGGCGACGGCACCCCCGCGTGCGGGGATCGTTCACAGGGCAACTGGCTATGGTATATTCTCGCCCGTGACTCCTATTAGCAGCATCCCCAAGAACCCCGTTGTACGGCGACTGGCGGCAGCCGGCGCGATTGTGCTGGTCGCATGGCTTATCGCGATGCTTCCGCGTACCACAGCAACGACGCGGGCCATTCTCGACCGGGCCAATGAGTTTTTCTATGACACGTACTATCGGCTGCGGCCCATTACGAGTCGAACCGATGGTCCCGTGGTGATCGTGGCGGTCGATGATCGAAGTCTCAAAGCAGTCAATGAGACTCTCAAATATGGTTGGCCATGGCCACGCGAACTCTGGGGGCACATCGTCACGTATCTGGACAAGGCCGGGGCCAAGGCGGTGGCCTTCGATCTGCTGTTCAGCGAGACCAGCGTCTACCAGGACCGCACGGGCGATGACGACACCTTTGCGGAGTTGATGGGGCAGGTGAAGGTGCCGATCGTATTTGGATCGCTGGTGTCGGCCGACGGGAAATGGGGGCCTTTTGCGCCGAAACTGAAAGGGCCGACATTCGGGGCGGTAAACGTCGGGGATGACAAGACGTTTCGGCGGTACCCCCCCACTGTGTACGGGCAATTGAGCCTCGCTGCCAGGGCGGTGAAGAGTGCGGGACGCGAACCCCAGTTGCCGGCGGATCATCCCTTCCTCCTGCACTACTATGGGCCTCACCAGGCAAGCGATGGGACGCGCACGCATCGCTTCATCAGTGCCGCCAGCGTGTTGGCCGCGCAGATCCAGGGGGAGGAAGCCGCGAAAGCTGCAGGCATCACGCCCGAGTTGTTCCGCGACAAGATCGTCATCATTGGCGCCATCACGGCCGGCACGTACGACCTGAAATCGTCCCCGCTGTCCACGCTGTATCCGGGCGTGGAGGTACAGGCGACGGCAATCGAGAACCTCCTGGCCGCTCAGGAGGTGCGGATGGTGCCCACGATTTGGGGCTGGCTGGCTCCGCTCCTGGGCGCCGCCCTGACGACGGCGGGAGTCATGTTCCCGCGCCGGGCCTGGGCAAAAACACTGGGGCCGATCCTCGCAGCGGCCGGCATCGTCGGCGCCGGCATCCTCCTGTTCCACGGAAGCCGGATTCATTGGCTGCCGCCGGTAGCGTCGCTGCTGGCGGTCGCGTTTGCGTCGCTGGGGGCGTTTTCCTGGGTCTTCTTCGCGGAAGATCGTCAGCGGCGATTCATGCTCAAGGCGTTGTCCAAAGTGGTATCGCCAGCGGTGGCCGAGCGACTGGCCCGCGAACCGGAGCGGCTGACGCTGGGAACCGTCCGCACCGACATCACCGTGCTGTTCACGGACCTGGAGAACTTCACGGGCATGAGCGAATCGATGGATGTGCAAAAACTCGGCGAGATGCTGAATCGCTATCTCGGCGAAATGTCGGATCAGGTGCTGCTCAATCACGGCACACTCGACAAGTACATCGGCGACGCGATCATGTGCTTCTGGAACGCCCCGCTGCCGCAGGCCGATCACGCGATCCTGGCCTGCCGAGCCGCTTTGGGCATTATGCGGCGGGAACGCGAGATCGAGCCCGAGCTCAAACGCTACGGCATCCCACGCATCCATACCCGCATCGGCATCAATACCACGACCGTCTCCGTTGGATTCGTCGGCTCCTCCCACCTGTTCAACTACACCGCCGTCGGCGATGGCGTAAATCTTGGTAGCCGGCTCGAGGGAGCCAACAAGTTCTACGGCACGCGCATTATGCTCTCCGAGACAACCGCCGAAGCCGTGAAGGATCATTTCCTGATCCGGAAGATCGACGTCCTCCGCGTAAAAGGCAAGCATAAGCCCATGGCGGTGTACCAACTCATGGCGGAGAAGGGAACCGATGGCCATCTGGAGCCATTAATCCGCGGCTATGAATCGGCGTTCGCGAAGTACCAACTGCAGCAATGGGACGAGGCCGAGAAGGTTTTGCTTGAGCTCAACGGTCATTTCGCGGATGATGAACCATGTCGAGCTCTCCTGAAACGGATCGAGCATTTGCGGGTCGCGCCCCCGCCGGCTGATTGGGACGGCGTGTATACTGCAAAAGACAAGTAGTGAATCTTGAGAATGCAGGCCGGGATAGGTCTACTGCAAAGTGAGGAATATCACATGAGGCGCAACAAGCGTCGTACAATCGCGTTGGCAGTGGGATTGCTCGCCAGCACGTTGGTTACCGGTGCGGTGTTGGCTGAAGATATTTGGGTGAAGAGCGAGACCGCGGAGATCCGTTCCGGCAAAGGCGCGGTTTTCCCCCTGATCGCCAAGGTCGAAAAGGGCACGCAATTGACCGTCATCTCCCGCGAGCCCAAAGGCTGGATCAAGGTGAAGGTCGGCGACAAGGAAGGCTACGTCTACGAGAACGCGATTTCCGCCCAGCAGGTCAAAGGCGGCGGAAACCTCCTGGCGGCCATGGGCGCAGGCGCCGAGGCGTCGAACTTGAGCGCCGGTGCCGCCGGTAAGGGTCTGGAACAAAACGCCAGCGCGTACGCCAAGGGCAAGCGGCTCGATCCGCGTCCGATGGACTGGCTGATCGCATTCCGCAAGAAGATCGACCCGAGGCAGTGGGCGGCATTCACGGCCGAGGGCAAAGTGGGCCCCGACGCGCCGTGATCCTTGTGATGTCCTTTACCGTTGGAAGACCGAACCAGAAAACAATCCTCCCATTACGGGTGTTATGATGAAATCTTCAACGATCACGCTCGCCGTCCTCAGCGCGGCTCTTGCGGTCGCCGGTTGCGGAAAGAACGGACCTCTCAACGCCGATATGCTCGGCAATGCGGTTGGCGGGCAAGCTGGCCAGATGATCAAGGCCGGCGGCCACCTGGCCAACGCCAGCGCCATGAGCGAAAAGGACGAGGATTCGCTGGGCCAATCCGTTGGCGTGGCATTGACCAACCAATATGGGCTGCATGACGATGATCGGCTGTTGACCTATGTGACCATGGTTGGCCTCACCGTCGCCAGCGCTTCGCCGAATCCCAACGGCAACTACGTCTTCGGCATCCTGCACACGAGCGAGGTCAATGCCTTCTCCGGCCCCAATGGTTACATCTTCGTCACCTATGGCCTGCTGGCCCAGCTGAAGAACGAGGCGGAGCTCGCCGGTGTGCTGGGGCATGAAATCGCCCACGTGTGCAGCCACGATGGATTGCATCAGGTGCAAGCCGCCGAGACCCGCGGCGCTGCCGCCGAGGCGCTTAAAGCCGCCAGCGGTCAGAACGCCCAGTACGCCGCCATGCTCGGGATGGGTGTTGATGTCCTGACCAAGCAAGCCTACACCCAGCCTCAGGAGTTCGATGCCGATAGGCTCGGCTTGCAAATCATGGCAACAGCGGGATACGATCCGGAAGCGTACCTGCGTTTCCTGGAACGCCTGCAGAAGCTCGAAGGCTCGGCAGGGGGCGGACGACTGATGAGCACGCACCCCGGCGTGGCCTCGCGTGTCCAACGGGTTACTCAGCAGCTCAGCACTACGAAGCCGGGCGGCGCACGGCTGGCCCCGCGAT
>JBLNDH010000079.1:0-3642 GCA_050261455.1 Bacillota bacterium | reverse complement strand
CGTGCGCGGCGAGCAGCACGGTCACTGTCCCCGCGACGAGCTGATGGAATTCGGCGGCGAGGCGGCCCAGGCCAATAGGACGCCCTCACCTCCCACCCCGCCAGCCTTGGGCGGCCGCCGTGCCGGAAGCAGCATTTCTTGCACCGCCTCCCGCTCTGCCAATGGTTGTTCGTGTTCTTGGCCACCGGTTGTGATGAAAATGACGATATTCTCAGACATCTTATATGAATAGCCGTTGAACGAGAGTATGGCCTAAAAACACATCATTTCTGTCACTGAGAAGGAACTGAGGCGCGGGGAAAGCCCCCGCGCCCCCAGCACTACAGCTCCACCGTGACCGCGCACTGGCTGCGAAGCGCAATGCCGGTGAACTTCTCGCCCTGACTGCTACGCTTCAGCGCATAGCCCAGGTGCAACATGTTCCGCTTCATATTGATGCGTTGCTGGGTCCGGGTAATTCCCGCTGCCTTGGCCCAGGTGCAGTACTCGTCGTAGAAATCGCGGACCAAACACGACCGCTTCGGATCGACCACGCATTCCTCGGCGATGAAGGCTTCCAGGGGGTTGGCCTGGCTAAGCCATTCCTTGCGGGCCGCGATCATATCCTTGGGCAGGTCGAAGCAGCCCCGCTGCTGGAGGCGGCACCACCCTTGGATGAAGCGGTTCAGCACGCCGCTCATCTCCTCGGCCCAGACCTTCTGGAAACGCTGCTTGTTTTTCTTGCTGTCGCGGAACTTGCGGTTCATGGGAATGACCTGCAAGCGGCGCAACAGACCGGGGCTGAGGTCAGTCAGCGACGGGACATTGTTGCACAGCAGCAGGGGGACGACGCGACAGACGAAGTTGAACTTGTCCTTGAACTTCACCTCGCCGGTGAGCTGCTTAGCCTCGCTGATTTTCTTCAACACACCGTCGGGCAGCTTGACGCCGGTACGCACGTCGTCGTCCATGAACATCAGCTTGCCGACAAGATACCCGATGCTGAAACGATCGCTTTCCAGCTCCTCGATTCGGCCCGCATAGACCATTTCTGGACCAAGTAGGCGGGAAATGACGCTGGCGAGCGTCGTCTTGCCGTTGCTGCCCGCACCGAACAGGATCACGAAGACGGCGTGGTTACGGCGAGGCTGGATGATGTAGCCCCCCAACTCGTTGAAGTGCCGCATCATATCCTCAGGGTCCGAGGCCCGCTTGAAAATGCCCAGCACGGCGCGGTCGAAGGTGGGGCACGTCGCAGCAGGGTCATAGTCCACCGGCAGGCAGTGAAGCAGGTAGGAGTCGGGCCGGTGCGGACGCAGTTCGACCGTGCCGTCATCCTTCAACCAGACCTCGCCGTTTCGGCAATTGATCACCGGCGGGGGTTCCGAGGTGTGGCAGAACGGGTCGTCGTCGCGGCTGCACATGGCGCGGAGCAGAGCTATGGTCTCGCGGATGACCGACGAATAGCCCTTCTTCACCGTGGGCATGCTGCGCGTGACATCCAGGATCAAGCCCTCAAGCCGGTTCCCGTCAATCCGCACCCAATGGGTGCCGACGTAATGGAAGAACCCCATGGGGCAGTGGATCAGGTGGGCACCGTCACCGAAATGACGGTGGAGCGTTTCACGAGCGATCCGGTAACCCAGGTCGCGGTTATCATCCTCATCGTGGGCGGGATAATTGGCGATGCTCGCGGCAATCTTGGCAACTTCGGACTCGTCCAGCGGCGGGCGGCAGCGATCCCGGTTCACGGTGGACAAGGCCGCCAAGATCGCTGTCTCGCCTAGGCCGCTCCGTCGCAACGAACCCGCCACCTGGGCCAAGGTCGTATTGCGCGCACCTTCGCGGATGATGTCATTCGACGGGGCTGGAAGCTTCTCCTCGGCAAGGCTGTCTCGCGCAAGGTATTCCAGCCAGGCATCCGGCAAGTCAGCAGGCATAAACTCCAGAATCGACAAACCCTTGCGGAATTTGTAGCGCTCGCCCGAAGGGTGCTTGCTGGGCGGCACGGCAACATAGCCACCGTCAGAAATCACATCGAGACCAGGACCAAAGGTCTTTCCCCTGGTATCCTTCTTGATGTCGAACCCCAGCGGGTAATTGAAGTAGAAGTGGAGGCCGCCGCCTGCGGTTTCGACCGTTACCGTCTCCGGCAAAGGCCCAAGCTCGGCTTCGAGCTTGCGCAGCGTGTGGTGACCCTGGTTACGGGGATCGACATCCAGCACGAAAAAGCCAGAGCACGTGCCCACCGGAATGGCCAGATTTAGTTCTGGCTTTCCCTGGAACATGCGGTCGATCTCGGCAAGATCGCGGGTGGAGTCCTTGTAGCCATGTTCGGTCGCAGGCTTCTTGCTGCGCGGTCGGAGGGCAAAAACCTCCAGCCCGAGCAAACCCGCATAGCGGCGAGCATATTTCTGATTACGTTGAGACATGGGAATCCCTTTCCGCGCGTTCAGACGCGCGTTTCGCTGGGTTTTTCAATGCGAGGGGTTTGGTTACAGCGCCTTGAGGCCCGCAGCCCAGGCGTCGGCGTCCTCGACGCGGATGCGGGTCAAGCGGCCGATCTTGACGGCGGGCAGCTCACCCGCAGCGATCAGCTCGTAAGTCTTGCTGCGCTTAGTACCGTACGCGTCGCAGAACTCAGGGATGGTCAGCAGCTTCTTCATGATCAGGCTCCTTTGCATCAACGCCCGGCCGTCCAGAACCGAGCGGGTGGAGCCAAATCAGTATGCGTGGATGAATTGCCGCGATAATGGAGGGAAGTGAGGTAACCTGCGCCTCATTTCCAGCCATTGTTAACTATCGCGTTCATCCTCTCCTTCCAGGCGCCTTGGAGCTTGCGAACACGGCTTTCGATTGGCAGTTGATCGGAGACCTTGCTCAGGACCAAACGGGCAAAATCAAGGAAATGCCCGCGATAACCTTGCTCGTAGTCATCCCAGCTTACAGTAGGATCCCGCCCGGTGGCCCTATGCCAGCAGACGGCAAGCTGTATCAAGGCTTCGTCAATGGAGGTTTCGGCAAGGCGGCCTCTAGCTCTTGGGACATTTTCGGCGGCGCTTTGGCACCAAATGTCGAGCTGATCAATCCAATGATGGCATTCATCAAGGCGAATGCCACCCAGGCCACCCATGGTGGCGACGGGCCGAAGATGCCGATCAAGGACGGTAAAGATTGCCGGATCGAGGTCCGCTTCCCGCTGTTCGTCCCAATCGGTCAGGTGGGCGGCGCCTTCAAGCAAGGTCACCGATTTCTGATCAAGGTCCCGCAGCTGTGATCGAAGCTTGACCACCGTGGCCTGAAGCGCGACCAGAGCCGCCTTCTGTTCATTCAAAAGCGGCGCGTCATCGTTCTCACGCATGATCGAGAAAACGACGGCGACCTCGATAGACTGGAGCCAAAGTGTTTCGGCCTCCGGTCCCGAGAGCCCGCTCAATCGTTCCAGCTCCAGGCGATCGGTCTCTGTGAAGCTCGATCGTATCGCCGGTCTGTCCTCGTTGATCGATTTGGCCGCCCAGGTCCTGGGGCTATAGCGTCGAGGCATGGCACCAATCTCCACCGCAACGCGACCATTCTAAACGAGCCTGGTGGACTGCGCACGCAGCGGAACCAGTCGCCCGCAGCCACGCACGGACGACGCTGGATTTTCCGTAAAATTTCCGC
>JBLNDH010000078.1:0-4655 GCA_050261455.1 Bacillota bacterium | reverse complement strand
GCCCCAAGCCACATCTCCGCCCCGAAATAATGACAACCCTCGGGCACACCTCAATCCCATCTGCCCGCCGACCTGATCCACCTCCGATCCTCCGAATCAGCCGCCGACAGGACACCCGTTGGTCTAAGATGCTACAATTGGCCTTGTTATCGTCCGCCACCAGGGAATCGTAAGTTCTCGGTGCCGGCTTGCGTTCGAATACCCATGAACCGAACAAAAGGCAAAGTCGTTGTCGCCATGAGTGGGGGGGTAGACTCTTCCGTTTCCGCCGCTCTTCTGCAGCGAGAAGGGTATGAAGTCCTCGGGGTCTTCATGCGCCTGGGCACGCCCCCCGGTGTTGAATCGGCTCTAGCCTGCGACGTCGCCCCTGGCACGTCCCACGCAGCGCCCAAGCAAGGGTGCTGTTCCGTCCGCGATGCCGATGATGCTCGCCATGTCGCGGGCGTCCTGAATATTCCTTTTTACGTCCTCAATTTCCAGGACGACTTCGGCCGCGTGATCGATTACTTTGTGGCCGAATACAACCGTGGCCGAACTCCCAACCCGTGCGTGCGCTGCAACGATTGGCTCAAGTTTGGCAAGCTGGCCAAGTACGCCCAAGCGGTCGGCGCCGACTATGTTGCCTCCGGCCATTACGCCCGCATGGGCCTCGATCCGATAACGGGCCGGCGGACGCTTCTACGCGGCCGCGACCATCACAAAGACCAGAGTTACGTCCTCTTCGGCATGAAGAGCGACGTCATCGACCACACCCTTTTCCCCGTCGGCGACTACGAGAAGCACGAAGTCCGCGCCATGGCCGAACAGTTCAAGCTTCCCGTCTTCAACAAGCCCGATTCGCAGGAAATCTGCTTCGTCCCCAACCAGGACTACGCCGGGCTTGTCCAACGCCGCACTCCCGACGCCTTTCACCAAGGCCAATTCGTCACGACCAATGGCCAAGTGCTCGGCAACCATGCCGGACACCAGCATTTCACCATCGGCCAACGCAAGGGGCTCGGCATTGCCCTCGGCTATCCCATCTATGTCGTCAACATCGATGCCAAGGCCAATCGTGTCACGGTGGGGGGGCGAAATGACCTCCTTCGCCGCTCGCTCTCGGCCCGCCAGGCCAACTGGCTCACCATTCGCCCCCATGCGCCCGGCTCGACCTTTCACTGCACCGCCAAGATCCGTTACAACCACACGCCTCAACCCGCCACGGTGACCGTCACCGCCGACGACGAGTTTCGCCTCGATTTCGACGAGCCCCAGTCTGCGATCACCCCTGGCCAGGCCGTCGTCCTCTATGACAACGATGTTCTCCTGGGCGGCGCGTGGATTGACCAAACCCTCTAATCACACTACAAGGACCCCCACCTATGCAGTATCGGACGACCGATAACCCTCTTCGCCCCCTGACCGGCCGGACTGAGCATCCGCTCAACGGCCGTCGTCCGAGGCTGCCTTTCGTGGCTCCGTCGCTTCGTCGCCCCCACCCTTGTCTTCAACCATGATGCCCCCCCGCAACATCCTCCTGTTCCACCTCGGTGCCCTCGGCGATTTCGTCCTGACTTGGCCCCTCGCTTTGGCCCTGTCCCGCATCC
This sequence comes from Bacillota bacterium, assembly GCA_050261455.1. Lineage (GTDB taxonomy): Bacteria > Planctomycetota > Phycisphaerae > Tepidisphaerales > Tepidisphaeraceae > JAPLNB01. Next base: position 3,069 of record JBLNDH010000078.1, on the reverse strand, counting down.
ACCCCCAAAGCCGCATCATCTACGTGACTCACCCGCAAAAGGGTGCTCTAGCTGAGCGTGTCCTCGGCGTTGAATCCACCAGTATCGAAGCCGGCTGGCATCACCTCTACAGCGACGCTGCCGAGCTCCCCGCTCCTGCACTCAAGTTCCTGACCTCCTCCCACAGCATCTACACGTTTCTCGCCGGCCCCAATGATGGCTGGTCACAGAACGTCCATCGCCTCGCCCCTCACGCCGATCTCTGCTGTCTCGACCCGCGCCCGGCCGATCCCACTCGCCATGTCACGGAAAACCTTCTGGCCCAACTGGCCGGGCGTCCTGCCGTGGCCGGCTCCGTGACCCAGATGCTCTCCTCCATCAACACGCGCGCACTCGCCTTTCCCTCTCGCACGCCGCATCCCGCGTCCTCTTCCCTCATCACCCTCCACCCGGGTTCCGGCTCGGTCGAGAAATGCTGGCCGGCCGAAAACTTCCTCGAACTCGCCCGCTGTCTCCGCTCCGCCGGCCACCCCGTCCGCATCCTCCTCGGCGATGTCGAACGGGATCGCTGGCCCGCATCGCAGATCGACGCGTTCGCATCCGTTGCCGAGCTGTATCGCCCCCAAACGTATCTCGACCTGCTCTCCTCCCTTGCCGACACGTCCCTTTTCCTCGGCAACGACAGTGGCCCCTCCCATCTGGCGGGTATCCTGGGCATCCCCACCTTCTGTCTCTTCGGCCCCACCGACCCCATTGTCTGGCACCCCCTGGGCCCCCACGTCCACACCCTCCATCACCCCTTCCCTTCCCTCCCCATCGACCAAGTCCTCACTTGGATCACTCCCCCCAAGAAAAAAGCCCGCGCCTAATCGCGCAGGCTTCTTCACCATCAATTACTACCCACTATCTACGATCCACTATCTATTGAATCAGCCTCATATCCCCAAAGTCCGGCACAATCCCCGGCATGGTCACCGAGAACGGCCTGTATCCCGCCGGCCAGTAGACGAAGAACGCCTTGCCCAGCATGAACCGCTCCGGGACTCGGCCAGATTCCGCATACAACTCCTCGCCTTCCCGCAGGTCCACCGCCTCAAACCAGTTCCTGGCGTCTCCGCTCAGGATGGAGTTGTCGCCCAGCACGAAATACTCATTGTCCGTGGACTGTCCGCGATCTCCTTGGCCCCGCCGAGCCAACCGGACCGGCCGCTCCGGACTCCCATGCGAAAGCGAGCTGTATCGGCCCCCTGAGTAATAGTGAGGCGTGTAGTACACGTCGCGCCACAAGCTCAAATGGCTCACCTGGCATTTCTGCCGTTCCGCGCTCAGTTCCACATTCGGCGGCTCGAATACCGAGCGCACTTGCTCATAACTTCCCCCGCTCAGCACCCCTTCCCGCTTGCGGTGCAACGCCAGCAATCCCTTCACGTCCGGCCGATATTCCTCCGGCGTTGTCTGAATCAGATCCTGCCCATTCACACGCAACGTCACCCGGTAATCCACGTTCAAAAACTCGACATTCAATACCCCCTTCGTGTCGAGTTTCACTTCCTGAACCACCTTTGCATCCTTCGCCTCGGGCAACTGGTGCAGCAGCCTCGCTTTATCCGGCAAGAGCTCTGCCGTGAATGTGTGCCCCAGCTTCGTCAGCGACGCACGCATCGCCCCATCCCCCGCATCACGCCGATATGCAAACTGCACCTTCAGATCGCTGACATACCACCGTGGGATGCGCTCCTGCCCATAGGCATCCATCGTGTAGGCATCGCGGCCATCCGCCAGGTTAACGTCCTTGGTCTCGTTATAAGGCAACCAGTCCGTCAACGGAAACGTCCCCGCGTTCGCATCGCGGTTGAAGGTCAGCATTCCCCGATCGCTCAGGTTGTCGAACGCCCACAGCCGCCCGTCCGTCGCCCACCCCTTCCCTCCACTCTCCTGCCAAGGCATCACCCACCTGGCCGGACGCCAAGGCTGATTCTTCGGCAGATAGTCGCCATCGTACACCACACGCCACAACGCATCCTGCACCTTCCGTGGCTTGGTTTGAACCTGCCACGGCCAATCATCCACCAGCGGATTTCCCCGCTCGTCCTTCTTCCTCGGCTCCGTCTTCTCGTTCGAGCAAATGTACACATCCCCGTCGAGAAGCATGACGGTCTCGCCCGGCTTACCCACCAATCGCTTGATGTAGTTCTGCGTGTAGCTGCTGCTGTCCTTGGGGCTCTTGAAAACCACCACATCCCATCGCGTCGGGTCCTGGATCAGGTACAAATACTTCAATACCAGGATCCGATCCCCGTAATACACCGGGATCAGTTGCCCCTGCCCTTCCCGGCCAACCTTCATCCCGCAATTCGGACAATGCACCGAAAACACCATCGGCGTCGCGCCCGGAATCCGGATGTTGTCGTTCTCATAGTCCTGGGCCGGATAGTTGACATTGAACCGATAGCCGCACTCTTCGCACTGGAACCGCATGTGCGCCCCCAGCAGCGTTGGCGCCATCGACCCCGACGGGATCACAAACGCTTCCACCACAAACGCGCGAAACACAAACGCCAGGATGAACGCCACCAGGATCGATTCGATCGTCTCCTTGATGTTCTCCTTCGGCGGCTCGCTGGCCTTCGCCTCACCCGGCTGACCCGGCTGGCTGCTGTGCCCAGGGCCCGGCGATTCCTTCGGCTCCATCCTGTTCTCTGGCATCTGGTCCATAAGGCGTCGTATCGTAAACCATTCCACTCTTCCCGCAAAGCTACCCACGCCCCAAGTGTTCCACTCGCAGGAATCTCCCCGCCCCCCAAGCCGGACTGTAGCGCAGCCCAAGTCCGGATCTTTCCCGATTCTCCCAAACGATCCGGACCTACGCTCCCGAGAGTCATGCAGCTCTCTTGCCCTCGGATGCTGCGATCAATCGCCCGCCACCAGCGAATCCGCCAGCCGCTTCTCCAAAATCCCGCGGATTTCCGCCGGCTTGAGCCCGCCTTCCGGGCATTGCCCCACGATGCAGTACAACTCGCCCGCCTTTACCACCCTGGCCATCGTGTGCCCGCGGATCTGGTCGCAGGCGCACCCCGACTCCTCTTTCAC
>JBLNDH010000077.1:0-12492 GCA_050261455.1 Bacillota bacterium | reverse complement strand
GCCTCGTTGGTGTTGACCAGTTGCAGCACGCAGGCGTTCCCGGCGGCAAGCTGCTGCTCGATGTCACCGATGACGCTCGGCATCTGCATCGAGATCAGAGCCTGGTTGAAGAATCGCTGATGCGTGGACCAGAAGGCCGACAGGGCTGCCGCCTTTACCTTGCCATCCACCTTCAGGTGCCCGGACTTGGTGTAGTAGCCGGCGATCAGTTCCAGGGCGGCTTTGAAGTTGTTCAGGACCACCTGCCATCCCTCTACCAGCTTGTCGTAGATGTCCCGCTGATCGGCCGAGAGCGTGTGTTCCAGCCGCTCGTACTGCACGCCTTCGAAGCTCAGGTTGCGGGCCAGGTACAGCCCAAGCTGCTTGGCATCCCGCGCCACCAGTTCCATCGCCGCCACGCCGCCGCTCTTGATCTTGGCGATGAAGTCGAGCTTGTCGGCGAAAGCGGTGCCCCGGCCCCAGAGCCCCAGCCGGTCCACGTAGGCCAGGTTCTCAACCTCAGTGGCTCCGGTGGCAGAGGCATAGACCACCTTGGCCTTGGGCAGCGATTTCTGGAGATCGGAAGCGGCCAGGGCGGTGTCGGAGGCTTCGCTTCGCCCACGCTCCTCTTTCAGTGTGGTGGCGTTCTTGCACGCGTGGGATTCGTCGAAGCAGATCACGCCGTCGAAGTCCGGCCCGACCCAGTTGACAATCCGCTGAACGCGGCTCTTGTCGGTCGAGAGCCGGCCGCTCTTCAAGGTGGCGTAGGTGGTGAACAGGATGCCCGAGGTGTGCGGGATGGCCTCCTGCGGCTTGACCTTGACGAGGTTGAACAGCAGGGAGCCATCGCCGCCCAGGTCAGTCCAGTCGCGCTTGGCATCGTTGAAGAGCTTGGGGCCTTTGGTGATCCAGATAGCCTTACGCGGGCCGGGATGGCGGTTGAAATCGTCAAGGATGATGCCGCACAAATCCCGCCCTTTGCCCACGCCGGTTCCATCGCCGATGAAGAAGCCCTTGCGGGAGCCATCCTCCAGGAACTGCTGGTGGGCTTGGCCGGCGTAGACGACGGCTTCCACCTGGGCGTCCGAGAGCAGACCGCAGTCGATGAGGCTCTGAGGGATGGCTGGGACATAGGTGGGCTCGGGTGGCAGCACAGAGGACATGGCGGCGCTCTGCACCAAGTCGGTTGGATGGGGCTGGGAACCCGGAATGTGCAGGCGCTGGGGCCGGTATGGCTCGAAGATGGCGTCGGTGAGCGATACGTTCTGCGCCTTGCGTGGCGAAGCCACGACATGAGTAGCCGGCGGAACGACGTGCGGCCGAATGTGCAATGGCCGGTCCGTCAGGCGCTGCCGGATGGAGGCCAGCACGTCGATCAGGTCCACCACGGAGGCAACGGCATCCGTGAGCGGCTTGCTGGCCGCTTGAACCTTGTCAATGACAATCAGTTGGGTGCCATAGGCCGTACCGTACTTGCGGTACTCCCGTCCAGGGACCGCCACGTTAGCGCGAACCGCATAGTGCGAGCCGATCCGCTGCCACCATTCGGGGGCGCGGTCCATCGCCATCGACTCGCCCAGGATGGCCACAAGCCTTCCGCCCGGAACGAGCCGGCGCAAGGCCTGCTCCACATGCACGGCGCTGACCATGCGGCCGGCCTTGGCCATGCGGTTTGGAGCGGCCGAGAACGGCGGGTTCATCAGCACCACGGTCGGCTTGATCGATTCCGGCAGGATGTTGTCAATCTGCTCCGCGTTCTCGGTGAAGATGCCGGTGAAAGGCAGCTTCCGTAGCAGCGCCGCACGCCGGGGCGAAAGCTCGTTGACGTAGACCGCTGTGGCTCCTGCGTTGAGGGCAAAGACGGCCAAGCCGCCCACACCCGCGGAGGGTTCCAGCACCACATCGGCGCGACCTATGTTCGCGGCCCAGGCCAGGGCATAGGCGTAGTGTGGCGGCGTGGAGGACTGCTGGTACTTGTCCGTTTCCGGCGTGCGCCGGGTCTGGGTGGGCAGTTGCTCGACGAGCGCCGACAGATCGGCGATGAGGCCGCGGGCTTTCTCCGCGCTGGCGGTCGGATCGTAGTGCTGGGGGAACTCGGCCAGATGCTGGTTGAGCATCAGCTCCATCCGGTCGCTGGCGTCCTTGGGCGTGTACGCGCCCTCGGCCTGGGTTCCACCGAAGACCTGATCGGTGGCCGTTTTGGTTTCAAGCAGTGTGTCGAGCATGGATGTCCTCAATGGGTGCGAGCGCTGGCCGTCTCCGTGAACAGCGGCAGAGCATCCCACCACGTCTTTGCCGATGAATTCAGGGGTCAGGGTGGCTATTTCTCAGCCACAACGGTCTCACGCTGCGTGTCGCCGTCCCAACGGATCAGGCGAGCATGTCCAGCATGGCTGTCGAACGCCGCTCGGGCGATCTCGGAGATTCCCTGCTCGTCCTCTCTGGGAGCCGCGTAGGCGCACCCGCAGACCAGAACCGTGTGCAGCCGCTTGCCGGTCGTGGGGCTGGTGTAGGCCGACTGAGTCACGTTGAACATGGGATTCCTCCACCCCTGCGGACCTATGCGGAATGGCGGATGGCTCGCAGCTCGACGTTGGCGCGGATGATGGCTTCCGCGAGCGGGGGCGGCACACTGTTTCCAATCCGGGCGACCTGGTTCTCGGCCGAGCCGGCGAGCACGTAGTCATCCGGGAACCCCTGGCAGCGGGCCAACTCCCTGGGCGTGAGCATCCTCATGCCGATGTCGGCGACCTCGTACTGATTGTGCGACACGGTCACCAACCCGAATCGCTGCTTGCCGGTCACAGTGTGCAGCGGCTCGCTCACCAGGGCTCCGGTTGCTGTGCCGTAGTACTTAACGAGGAATGCGGCACAGAGCATGTGCTTGTTCTTACTGATGATCGTGCGGGATGGCTCGGTGACCGGGAACACGCGATGGCCGTTTCCTCCAGTGTGGCTGAGCATCGTCAGATATGGCACGACCAGAGCGAAAGTAGCGGCTCCAGCGCAGATCGTGTGCAGCGGCTCGTTGACGCCCAGTGATCCTTTGGTGCCGCGGAACTTGGCCAGGAAGGCCGGCCCGACCGGCGCGATGTAGGGGCAGGGACAATCGATGACGTACCGCCGCAGGCCCTCCATGATCCGCCTCATTGTCTTGGCCGCCAGGGGCTTCTTTCGATCGAAGATGGACGGCGTGGGGATGGTCCAGTCGATGCACTCGGCGGCCGTCCGGTACGGCAATCGCCTGTGGCCATGCGTTGGCTCGGGCCAGGTGATGGACTCGCCATCGCGGCGCGCAACCACGAACAAGCGCCGGCGGTGGGTTGGAGCGCCATAGTCGGCCGCGTTGAGAACACGCCACTCGACGGAATAGCCAAGGGCACAGAGTTGGTTGACCCACCTCGCAAACGTGACGCAGATCTTGGCCTTGATTGGGCGGCGGCCGCGGTTGAGCGGACCCCACTCGGCAAACTCACGCACGTTTTCCAGGATGATGATACGCGGGAGTACCTTCGCTGCGCCCAGCGCAGCACAATCCACACCAGCCCCCTGACCCGCTTCTCGACCGGCTTGCCTCCCTTGGCACGGGAGAAATGCCGACAGTCGGGGCTGAACCATGCCAGCCCGACCGGAGTGCCGTGCGTCGCCTCCAGTGGGTCCACATCCCACACGTTCTCGCAGAAGTGGCGTGTGTGTGGATGATTGGTCTCGTGCATGGCGATGGCATCTGGATCGTGATTGATGGCGATGTCCGGGCCACGGTCCAGGGCACGCTCCATCGCCAATGAAACGCCACCGCCACCGGCGAAGCTGTCCACGACCAGTTCATGAAGGATGCGGGGTAGTCGGCGCGTACTGCGGCGCGGCTCGCATCCCGCGAGCAAGGCAATCGCCATCCCAGCCTCCGAAGCCCGTAGAGAAGAAGTCAGGGCAACAGATGGGACTTAGGCGGAATGGCTTCTGAAGACGGGATAGGGCCTGCTGGCAATGGCCCATAGCCTACTGCTGGCGTAAACGCCTCACGGGTGCTTGGTGGCCGCGTCGGAGACGCTGACAACCCAAGCCGGATCGATCGGGTGTCGAAGCAAGGCGTCAATATGCTCGCCGGGACCTTCCACAAACAGCCGGCTCCACCAGCCCTCTTCGGGTTCCGGTTCATTCCAGTATTCCTCTTTCTTTCGCCGAACCAAGGCATGACGTGCAGAGGGATCATGGGGGAATTGCGCCAGCGCTTCCCGTTTCCATTGTGAATCGAGAGACCGCGGCGGAATGAACTCGCCGGCTCGTATGATGCGCGCCCAAATGAACCCATCAATAAACCGGAGAACGCCGCTTCGAGGAACTTTGATCGCCCATTCGTACTTGCGGATGGATGTCGGCTTGAAATCCTCGCGTCTTGTATAGCACCATACGAGTTGGTCGGTTCCCAGAAGTGTCCGGAGCCGTTGATAGGCGTCGGCGATGTCGGGGCTGCTGTGATAATACCGGGATCGATCTACTTCTACTCGCCCGCGTGTGAGGGAGAAGTCGCCGTCCTCATGAAAGGACCAGAGGGGTATGTCCATTCCATCATGCACGTGTGCCATGGCGGTATTATAAGCCGTGATGTCAGATTGAACGGCGCGGTGCGGCGTCATCGCCACACGCCGGGACGAGAGTGGGCCGCCGGCCCGTGCCGCCCACAGGCGTAGAAGTAATGGGCCGAGGGCAACGACCGCCCGGCCCGAAGGGAGACTACTGTACTGTCATGCCCGAGGCCATTGCCTCGATCTGGCTCACCAACTCGCCCACGGCCCGCTTCGCTTCATAGAAGTCGTAAGCGTGGGGCATGTGCAGGTCGCCGCGGAGGTCCGGGTCGATGTCTTGGGTAATGCCCGAGCCGCCTTGCATCTCCAGATCAGGGGAGATGGCGCAGCGACTGCGGATGATGTGCCACCGGAAGAAGGCCGGACAGGCCATGGCCATCACCGTGGTCTCCCGGTCCAGGGGCTCGTTGGCCGACTTGACCTTGATTCGCTGCACGCATTCGCGGCGGTCGTTGTCCCACGTTTCGTAGGTCTGGCTGATGGCCTCGATCTCCACTCGATAGCCGGCGCGTTCCGCTGCATCGCAGAGGGCGAAGGCGGCTGCCCCCATCCACACCAGTTCATCGGCCCCGCGCCGGGCCGATCCGCCCACGGCGCAGGTGAGCTTGAGGACGGGGCGGGCCGGGACCTTGGTGCGCCGGCGGGTCATCCAACATTCCTCGATGTTGGCGTCGAACCGATCTCGATCGAACTCATCTCCGGCCACATCCCACACACGCCGGCGCTTCACATCCTCAACCGTGAAGCTCGGGAGCTGGGCCGTGTAGCGTTTGGCGATCTCCAGGCCCTCGGGCCAGCCCTTCAGGTGCCGAATGCGGGCGGGCTTCATCCCGTACCAGCGGCCCTCGCTCGGCAGGCTGCGGACGGCCTCCAGCAGGTGATCGGCATTGTGCTCGTTGGATGGTAGGGGGGTCGTACCCCACCGTAGCAGACGCTGCACATCGGTCAGGCCGATCACGCGCCTGCTCTGTACTTCGAGCGACTCAAATGGTCCATCGGCAAAGAGCGTTATTCCTCTCATGGTTTGGTCTCCCTTCTATTCTCCGAGATCTGTGCAGAATGGCCCAAGCGGTAGGGGGGCTGCATCGCGGCGACGCGCCACTGTCGCCAAGGGCTGGGTGGCCGGAGCCGAGGAAAGGGCCGACGCCCGATGCACTGCGCACCGAGCGCCGGCCCGGAAGGATCAGGCCAGCAAGGCCTTCTCATTGTCGCTCCACGGCAGGAAGTACATCTCCATCACATCCTTCAGCGTGAACCCCGCCGACATCAACTTGGTGTAGGACAACACGGGACGCGTGGAGGCCAGGCGGCGAATCGAGTGCGAGCGGATCTTCGCCCGGGTGTCGTGAATGAAGGCCACCACATCGGGATGGCCGACCCGCTTCTCAAACTCCGCGTCGTAATCGAGTGCGAAGCGCACCTGAAAACGATCGAGGCTGGCCGCATCGAGCTGATTTCTGCCGACGTACATCCGGTCCGCCCCATGTCCCCAGGTGTTGGCCGCTGCCATGCAGTGGAAGTCCTTGTGGCGGTAGATGACCGGCTCCTCCGGGTTGGGTGTTTCCATGTGCCCATTGGCCAGGGCGGCGTTGATGGCCAGGAGTACGTTGGGATCGGCCGCATCCATCTCGTCCAGCAGAAATAGGCCGCCGTTCTTGTAGAAGTCCACGAACTGGGCCGGGCAGTACTTGAACTCGCCATGAGCGCCGAGGGGAATGAACCGGCCAACCAGGCGGGATTCGGTGATGCCCGCCGTCAGGGAGCAGAAGGCGAAGCGGATGCCGAGACCCTGAGCGATCTGTCCGCAGAGATGCGTCTTCCCGCACCCCGCGGGGCCGAAAAGCATCGTGTTCTCGCCGGTGGCCACGGCCTTGGTGATCGTCTCGTACTCGGGGCGCACCCAGCCGTCCACATTGCCGAGCTTGCACTCGCCTTCGTGGACCTCGACCACGCGGGGCAGCCGCTCATCGACGACCTGCTGCACCACGTCGCGGATGGCGTCCGCGTCCGGGGCCGTGCGCTTGATGATTCCCTCCAGCGCATCGATCAGGGCCGTCTCTTCGTTCACGCTCATGGGGGCCGTCTCAGTCACAGTAGTCTCCGAATAAAGGCCGCGACTTGTGGGCTCGCCTTGGAGCCCCTCCGCCTTTGGGGGCCTGTGCGGAATGGCCTAGGTCTTTTGAGGAAACCACGGTGGCGGGATGGGGCTCGCGCCGGCATCCCGCGCTTTAGGACCGTGGACACGGCCCCAGTCCCTCCACACTGGAGCCGAGTCCAAGGTCTCATGGGTCAGACCGCCGCTGCCGCAGTGCGGGTCTTGGCCAGCACCGCCTGGAGCAGCGACTTGAATCGCGCGGGATCGCTGGCCGGCTGAGTGGGCTGAGCCGGATCGGGCTCACTGACTGCCGGCTGAGCGGGAGCGGCGGCGATCCGGCGCTGCTTCTCCGCGTCGATGGCGGTGTTGAGCAACGAGCGCAGCGCCTCCAGTTCCTCGGCCGTCATCAGATCGAGATTGATCGTGACGCCCTTGGACAGCCCCTGATAGCGCGGGCCGTTGAAGTAGTTGTAGGTCTGAACCTTGCCGGCGCTGGGGTAGTGTTTCACGACGTAGTTGCCGATCTGAATGCCCTGTGGGCCGCCGGTGGGCGTCTCCGTCTCCCAGTAGGCCGGCCGCGTGCGCACCGGCTGCGCCGACACCGATCGGGTGTACCTTCTGCGTGCCATGATTGTCTCCGTTAGAACCAGATCTTCAGCCGCCGCTGGCGATTCCAGGGCCAGGGGAACAGGCGGAACGCGAAGAGGAAGGCGGCCAGCGCCCACCAATCCCACGTCCACTGATCCTGGGCCAGGTAGAGGCACAGCTTGACCAGCGATGCGATCAAGAGGCCGAGCACCAGCAGCCCGACGTAGAACCAGAAACCCATAAAGGGCGGCAGCCCGCTGACGAGGCGGGCCGCGCCCAGAGTCAGAAGGCCATGCGGATGGCGCACCAGTTGGCGAAGCGCCGATCGGCCTCGCTGCAGAACCACCACTCGCGGCGAATGGCGTCGGCGAGCTTGTTCAGCTCGGCCATGATCTCGGCATCGGTGAAGCCCAGGGCCGACCAGATAGAGCGCTGGCGGGCGCTGAGACGAGAGGCGTGCCCGGCGGCGTCAAGCGCGTCCAGCACGCGTTGTTGTGTTGCAGTGGCAGTCATTGTCTCCCTCGCGGCAGAAAGCCTCGTGCGGGGCTTGCCTTCCAAGCCCCTCCGCCTTTGGGGGGCTTGAGCAGGATGGCGAGGCGAGCGAAGCGAGGGCTCTGCGGCATTCGACTGCTGCGAGCATGTCCCAATACTCTGCCTCCGCTGCAATCTGAGCGGCACGCCGATCCGGATAGGTGTCCATCACAAACGGAGCCCCGTGCGGGATGGCATCGGATGATGGGGAGTCGATCGACGCGAGGCGAGGTGACGTGCGGCGGGCCGGCCAAGGCCGCGGTATGGGCCAGAAGAAAGGGCCGGTGGATGGTCACTGACCCAAGGCCGCAGACTACCTGCTTGCGGCCATCGCTGCCTTCGCCTGCGCCAGCATCGCCTCAAAGGCAGCCAGCGATTCCAGATCGTTCAGATCCGCGGCCGCTCGCAGCACCGCCTTCTTCACCCGCCGCTTGTATCGGCGCTCGCGGTCCTTGGCCGTGTTGATCTCCCGCTTCTTCTCGCCGTAGACCAGGAAGTGCTGATCGGTGGCCATCAGGTCGAGCATCCGGCACCAGGCGCGGATCGCCTTGCGCCGCGGATAGCGGTAATCGACCAGCGGCGCTTCGCCCAGGGCCGAACGCCCGTTCTTCGGTCGGCGATTGGTGTACTTGGAGAGGCAGGCGGCTGCCTTGCCTTCCCGTTCCGCCTGTCGGGAGAGTCGGCCATAGACCGGATGCGTCTGGGCGTGTGTCTCGCGGGCCGCGTCGATCATCAACGGGAAATGCTCCCTGCGCCACCGCCGCTCGCGTCGTTCCATCACGGCCTCGGTCATCAGCAGGGTGTCGCGGTACTCCCGCCCCTCGGCCGTCTCGTAGTGGGTGTGGCTCTGGAGCGCGCCGCCGAACATGCGATCGAGGGCATGTCGGATGCACGGATACCGCCTGGCCATGCGCTCCATCCTCCAGACGCTCCAGAGGCCGGGGGCGATGCACTTGTCGGCACGCTTACGCTCCGCCTTGTCGGGGCTCTCGGGGTCGGCATCGACGATGTTGAGCAGTGCCTTGTAGAACGCCGACGCATGCGCCCGATAGGCATCGGTATCCCACGCCTGTCGCCGGCCGGTGGGCGCGTGCTTCTCTTCAAACCACGTGGGCGTCATCCGGGGCTGCTCGGCCCTGGACGCCTCCATGCGGTAGTCGAACTTCATGCACAAGTAATCCGCCCACGCCTCGGTCTGCCGCTGCGCTTCCTGCTGCTCTAGGAAGGCCAGTGCTAGCACCTTCTCCACCACTGCCGATCGAACCATCTCACTTCCGTTGGCCATAACTGACTCCTGAAAAAGGACAGTTTCCCGATTGAAAGATGACATGTAATTTGCGACGGACAAAGGGTTTATTGCCATCCGGAAGCACACGATGCGGCGGGCGGAATCCCCAGGTTGGTGAGTGCCGAGCCGGTCGGGGATCGGCCAGTGAGGGTGGGCTGGCCCATCCCCTTGGACCTCCGGCCGGCAGGTGCGTGCGGCGTCATCGCCAGAATCCGTCGATGGCCTGGGCCGGGGACCGGTGTCCGCGATCCGGACTGCCGACGAGGACCGGGCCGGCTTCCGCCAGGCCGGTCGGCACACGGCCGGTTGACCTGACGATGTAGGGAGTGAAATGCCTGGCCGGCATCTGTGCGCGGCGTGATCGCCGATCCGGATCGCCGCTGCCCGACGCCGGCCTGCACCGCTGACGACGGAGGCTGACCCAAGCCCGCTGGCCCAGGCCATGTCCAGAGCCGGTGGCTCCACACGCGCACGAAAAAGCCCCGCTTGCGGGGCGGGGCTGCATCGGACGGGGCTTGTTGGGGCTTACTTGCTGCGGGCGGCCACCAATTCCGCCTTGCGCCGTGCAATCAGCGCTTCCATGGCCGCGATATCATCGTCGCTGCTGATAGCGCTGGCGATGATTTCGGTATTGCCCGCCTTCACGGCCGAGACAACGGTAGCGACAGCGGCCGCCTTGTCTTTCTTCTCCCGTTCAACGCGCTTTGCCTCTTTCGTATCCCGGATGGAGCCGACGCGCCAATGGTTGGCGCTTGATGCATGGGGCCGGCCTCCGCCTTGCAGTGAGGCAGCGAGCATAAGGGCAAGCGGGGCCGCTTCATCGGGCAGCATGGCCATGCGCTCGCCCAGCGGTTTATCCTCGGCCCCGTAGAACGCAATGAGCCCCGCGCAGATTGCATCGGCCTTGGCCTGCGCTTCCGGCCCGCTTACGGTAGCGATAGTGAACGGGCGGGGCTGGCCGTTGTCATCGTTCCATCGCTTGGCCGGCCCCTTGTTGCTGTCCGTTCCGGCCTTGTGCCTGTCATCGCCCCGGACAACGATGGCCACCGTACCATCCGCCTGCGCTTCAGCGTCAGCGAACACGTGACGGCTCCATGCGCCAGCGACAGCAACGGTATCCAAGGCAGCCCGGACAACAGCGACATGAGTAGCGACAGCCGACATGATGATCCTTCCGGGGCTCAACAAGCCCCACTGATCCGGGGCGGGCAAGGCAGCTTTGCCTTACTTCATCCGCCCCGATACGACTATGTACTACGGCAATTAAAAGACAAATAAATTCAGCAGATTGGCGGTATCGGCTAGGCGAAAGCAAATGCTGGAAAAAGACAGGCGACAGGCTGCGGGCAAGGCGCGACGCCAGCGCGGGCAAGCCCCGCAGCCCCGTCAATTCCGCGCATGATAATGCGCGCTGGCACGTGCAGAGATAATGCGAGCCGGCCGCGCCTGGCCGGGCAAGCCGTGTACGATAATGCGCAACCAGTGTAGAGATAATGGGGCTCGGCGGCAGGCGGCGTGTATGATAATGCGCACCGTGCAAAAGCGCGGATTATCACGGTAAATCGGCCGTGACGCTCTGCTTTTCGGTGTATTGAAATCCGCATTATCGAACACAGGCGGCCGATGCCGCCCGGCTCGGCGCGCCGGCCCCGGACAATTCGCCAAGACACTCTCCCGGATGCCGCCGGTTTTCGACGCCACTAACCTCCCGAAAATTCGGCCAGGTTTTCCGACCTTTCCACTTTGGGCCCGCCGCGGGCGGTTCTGGAGGCGTGCGCGTGATGGTGGGCGCTGTGAGGCGGATCACCCCAGCGGACTCGGTGTCTTACGACGGAAACTCGTAAGTCCCAGCAGCGTCAATGCCTGTAGGATACGTTGGCGGCCCGGGTGTGCTCTTGCCAACAACTCCACTGCCCGATTGCGTGTCATCACCTGTAGTGGAAACCCGCGTCCGAGAAACTGCCGCGCGCCGGGTGCGTATCGTAGATAACTTGAGGAGGGCTTGTTATGGCCAAGAAGACATCCCGCCGGAAGTGGCCAGACAGGGTTGTCGCCTTCATTGATGAGCCGCATGGCGTCTTCTGTGTCTGCGATCCCAAGGAGCTCTTGATGGCCAAGGGTTACCTTGACGAGTTGCAGGCCACCATGAGGGCGCTTGGATACAAGGCCACCAAGGGAAGGGAATGGCCTCGCCCAGCCCACTACTTCGAGCGCGTCAAGAAGACGCGTAAGCCCCCGCAGAAGCGGTCCGGGAACGCACGCTCATAGCGGGACCCGCTCGCGGGTGACTCGATCGGAAGTTGGCCGTTTTCTGCTTGGTGTTGCGCTGCCGCTTCTGTAAGGTGACTCGTCATGGACCCAGACACGAGGGCCAGGGCAGCCGCGATCTCTCACCGGAGGACGTACTTGCCTACGCCGACAACCCACAGGCCTGGCTGAGACAGCGTCAGGGTAAGTGATCTTCTCCAGTGCCGGACGCGGTGGAGGGAAAGGCGCGTAACGACCCCCTGGCAAGGAGGCCGTTTTGTGCCGGCTCGCGTCTGTCGGTCGGCTGCAACGTCCTGGGCAATTTCCGCGGCCCCAGGTTTTCACCCGCCGCGCTGCTATTCCATCCGTCAGGGGCCGCCCACATCCGGCTGGATTCGGCAGAACTCACCGCACACTGCGACTTCCCGGCAGCCGCCACCTCTCGGAATCCTCTTGGTCCCGATGTTCCTACCGCCGGGGGCAGCCTGTGTGCGAGACCACCGCCGGGGATATGTCTACCAGGGCAAGACGCGAAGTCGGTTCCGGCAGAGTGATGCTCACTGCGGGGCTTGCCATCACCGACGCGGAGCTTGGGCGTAGTGTCGGCACTTCCAACAGGGCAGAGGCCGATGGCACTGCGTGCCTTGTTATGGGCTTGCTGCCATGTCGATGGTGGCTGCCATCATCGGTGTAGCTTCGCGACGGCTTTGTTGATGTCGATCAAGTCCAATACCAAGCTCTCCCGGTCTACTGAACGGTGCAGCGCTATCGGAGCGCATTCATCGTTTGCCTGGCCAAACTGATCGATGGAGAACTCGTTGCCACAGACCGAGCAGACCAGGAACTTTCCTCGCGGGTAGTAATGGTTGTTCTCACAGCGACCGCAGCCGTCCAGAGACGCATGATAGATGCCCGTGGAACTCTGGACGGCAAAGACGCGTGCCCTCTGGCCGATGCCCAGTTCGCATTCAAAGAAATGGGCTTGTCCGTCGCTGAGCAGCGGCAAGGGAATGTCCACTCGCCCGTTCTCCAGCTTGAGCGTTGCCGCTTGCGGCCAGGGCACCTCGGCCGCCTGGGAAGCGGAAGGGCCTGCTGGCACGCTGTGACGCACGGCGTGATAGACGGTCAAGGCAACGAACAGCACCGAGATCGGCACAAAGACCGCGGCAAACCGAAGG
>JBLNDH010000076.1:0-4485 GCA_050261455.1 Bacillota bacterium | reverse complement strand
GATGCAGCCCGGCGCAACCCGAGCCGAGCACCCAACGATGGTCGAATGGGTGGCGGTGGGGGGGCAGACTTGTAGTCTCGAACCGTCTGAGTAGCCATTGCCTGCCATTCTACATCGCCTGATCACCGCATGAATGGCCGGGGAACTTGTTCTCGGGCTATTCCCAACTAACCAGCCTCAGCGTTTATCCGCGGCTCTTGTCCTCCCCCATCCGCGAAGTCTTGAAGACTTTGAACAGATACCACAGAGATGGAACCAACACGATTGCCCCCACCGGCAATGTCGCCAACAGAAACTTGATCGTCGCCTCCGGACCGGCCGCCTGAGTAATGGTCAAGCTCGGATAGAGCATGTAAGGCCGCTGTGCCAACCCCCACCCCAGGAGCAGTAGAACGATCTCCCCGGCCGCAAAGACTCGGCTCAAGGCATACCGTCGCGAAAACACCGCCCATGCCGAGCCCGCGAAGAAGAACAGCCCCGCAGCCAGCACCGGCCATACGCCCGGGCTGGTCAATTGCGCGAAAAACCAGTTGGCTTGCCATCGCGCCAGGACCAGCACCATAAACGCCAGTGCTGCGGTCGTCGTCCCTGCGATGATCGCCCGCCGTCGGAAATCTTCTCGCAACTGACCCTCAGTTTCCCATGTCAGGTACACCCCGGCCAGGTATGCACAAGTCGATAGCGCCAGCAGCCCACAACCGAGAGAGTACGGCCTTAGCCACGGCAGCCACCCCGTCACAATCACTCGTCCATCGGTGACCTCCACGCCACCTGCCGTCACCGCGCCAAAAGCGCATCCCAACAGAAAGGGTGTAATGACCGATGCCGTCCCAAAGACCGCTCCCCATCCGGGCGAGCCGCCCCCTTGTTGTTGCTGCTGCGTATAGCCGCGAAATACAAACGACGCCCCCCGCAGCATGATCCCCAGCAGTGCCAAATGGAACGGCACAAACAACGCTATTCCCAGGGGCGCATATCCGTACGGAAAACACGTGAACAGTACGACGAGCACGAAGATGAGCCAGACGTGATTCGCTTCCCACACCGGCCCCATCGCCTGCGCAATGGCCAGCCGCTGTTGATGCTTGCGTGGCCCCGTGGCGAATAGATCCCACACGCCACCACCGAAATCGGCCCCGCCCAGTACCGCGTATGCCATCAACCCCACCAGTGCCAACGCCGCTGCTGCATTTGCCCATGCTTCATGTGCCACGTTTGCTCCTGCGCAGATCAATGCCCATGCACGCTCATTTCACCGGAACCTCCTGCGGCGCCCGCACCCCGCCCGATCGCTCGGGTTTCGCCAGTCGACGCAGCAGCAGGATCACGGTCACCGCCAGCACGACATACAAGACCATGAATCCATAGAAAACCAGCGGGACCGCCGTTGAGGGTGTTACGGCATCACGCGTCCGCAGGATGCCGTTGATCGCCCAGGGCTGCCGCCCGACTTCGGTGACGAACCACCCGGCTTCCAACGCGATGAACCCGAGTGGGCCGGCCAGGAGAACCGCCCACATCAGGGAACGGATCCCGAACGCTTGCTCCCGCCGTCGCCACCACGCAATCCAGAACCAGGCCGCCAGCGCCACCAGGGCCGTTCCGATGCCCACCATCACCTGAAAGGCCATATGCGTCAGATGAACATTCGGCCAGTCGCTCCGCGGGATCTGATCCAACCCCCGCACCTCCGTCGCTGGATTGTGCGTTGCCAGGAAGCTCAGCCCGCCTGGGATTTCGACGGCGTAGACCGTCTCCTGTCGTTCCATATCCGGCCAGCCCCCAATCCGCAGGGGCGCATATCGCTCGGTCTTGAACTGTCCCTCCATTGCCGCGAACTTGGCCGGCTGGGTGCGGAAAACGAACTTGGCCAGTAAATCGCCGCTGAGCGGCTGGAGCACGGCGCTGATCCCCCCAACGGCCATCGCGACCAGCAGGGCACTGCGGTGGTACACGTCGCCTCGCTGACGCAGAACTCCCCATGCGTAGACTGCCGCCACCACAAACCCCACTGCAATGTAGCACGACAGGGTCGAATGCAACGCCATGTAGAACCAACCGGGCTGCTTGAGAATCGCGATCGGATCGCTCACCACCACTCGGCCGTTCTCCAGATAAAACCCAACCGGCAGCTGCATCCATGCATTCACCCCAAGGATGAATATCCCCGATAGCGCCCCGCTGGCCGCAATGGCCACCCCGCACCACCAATGCGCCCTTGGGCTGATGCGATCCCAGCCGTATAGGTATAAGCCGATGAAAATTGCTTCGATGAAGAACGCGTACCCCTCCAAGCCAAAGATATGCCCCACGACCGCCCCGGTCATTTCCATATACTTTGGCCACAGCAAACCCAGTTCGAACGATAATGCTGTGCCCGAGATGGCTCCCACAGCAAACAAGAGCCCGGTGGCCTTGGCCCACTTCTTCGCCAACTGCTTGTAATGCTCCTGCCCAGTCTGGATATACCGCCGCTCAATCAGCACGAGTAGCAATGGCAATCCGATCCCAATCGCTGCGAACACCATATGAAACATCAGCGACACTGCCATCTGCAGCCGTGCTGCTGTCAACGTATCCATGCTATCCGCTCCAGTCCGCTGCCCCGGCTCTTCGTCTCACTTTGTGAATTTTAGTACGATCGATGATCGGTTTCTTTCGAAGGTTGTGAGACTTGCGAGTACCTGCTCGATTCCCTCAGCACGGATTGGGCCAATGTCACGTCGCGCCCAGCGGCGTGGTCACCTCCGGTGACCACGGCTCAAGCACGCCCCTTGCTCACTCCGCCGTCGCTGCAACCGCTTCGTAATGCCGCCTGAATTTCTCCTCCCATTGAATCCGGCTGGCTGCTTTCCACTCATCCCCTTTTCCCGCCGCCTCCGCCTCTTTTCGCTTAACCCGCAGTTCCGCCACATCACTCATCGTCACCGGCAGATCCGAAAGCCGATCAATCAACTCCGCCCGCTTCCGTGAATCCTCCACTTGCAGTGCTTTCTCATACGCCGCCTTCAGCGCCTCGCGATTGTCAATCCACGCCGCCATCCAGATTGCACGCATATCAGCGAACCACCCCATCCACTCCGCCCGCTGATTGAACCCGCCTGCCTGCGCGAACGGGTTTTCATCATCCGTCCATCCTCGCCGGTCCGCATACACGTCCTGCCGCACCGGCAATCGCCGCAGGCTTCGCTCCCTTGGTCCGCCTGGCTTCCCCGCCTTGAGAATCCATAGCCGCTGTCCTTCCGGCGAAAGCAGAAATTCCACAAAATGGTTGGCCAGCTCCTCCTGCCTCCCTTTCACCCCATACAACACCGCCACCGGATCTGGCGTGATCGCCGTTGCCGCTGCCGGTGTGATGAACTTGCATCGCCCCGCCCCGACGCTCTCCTGGTACACCCGCCCATAAAAATCAATCGCCATTCCCGCTGCCGCCTGCCCGTTGCCCACATCGCTGGGCACGAACGATGAAACGTACGTGAAATACCTCGCATTCGCGGCGATCACTACCAGCGTCTTCATCCCCTGCTTCCATCCCTGCGCAATTGCCTTCTGATACTCCGCATTCCTCGCCAATTCCGCACGTGGCATACTTTTCATCGCCGGATTGGCCCCGAAGAACGCCTCCTCCGCGTCCGCCATCGCCCGTTGCACCACCATCAGGTATGCCAGCGCCGCCGACGCGCTGTGCGATGGATCCGCCAACGCCACCAGCCCCGCCAGCTTCTCATTCGTCAAGTCCCGCCACTGCTTTGGCTCCGGCAATTGCAGTGTCCGGTACAAATCCGGGTTGTACACGATTCCAAAGCTGCTCAGACACACGCCCACCCATTGTGGCGCCGGCCGCCCGGCCTTGTCTTTACTCAGATCGTACAGTTTCACCCCCGCCAGCGTCGGCTGCGGAAATGCCTCCGCCAGCAGCTTCGGATCGATCTTCAACGGCTGGAGAATTCCCAGCGGCTTGAGCTCCTGATCAACAAAGTAGTCCCCGCCACCCCATACGACGTGCAAATCAACCGGTACGTCCGCCGGCAGTCTCCCCTCCGCATCTCGATATCCCCGATACACGTTGTCCAAGAGCCGCTTGACGTCATTCGATCCCCCCGGTACCCGGAAATCCAGATCCACCTCCGTCCCGTATTTCGCCACATGCCACTGCCTAAACGCCGCCTCAAACTCGCGCCGAATATCCCCCACATGGGGCGTCACAATGACCAGCCGCTCCGCACCCGCCACCACCGCCTTCTTCGCCACAGACCGCCCCCCAACCGCCAGTTTCATCACGTAAGGCAGCCCCAACACCACCACAAACAGAATCAGAAAAGCCGCTCGCCGCATCTTATTCGCTCAACACCATCACATCGTCTGCCCCGAACTCCACCGCCATTTCCTCCGGCGCATCAAACAACGGCGGCGTACTGACCATCCGTAGCCGCTGATCCTTCACCAGCAGCACATGCTCACTGGCCTCCCCAAGAAACGTGCTCT
>JBLNDH010000075.1:0-3720 GCA_050261455.1 Bacillota bacterium | reverse complement strand
GGGAGCCGACGTATGCGACGATCAACTTGCGGGGGGATACGGGGGCGGCGATCGTGCGGGAGACGGTTCTGACCCATGGGGATATTCAGGCGTACAACACGGTTGAGGAGCCTGGGCGGGTGAAGCCGACGGAGCCAAGGGTGGTGGGATTGACGGGGAGCAGCCTGAGGTATGCGTTTGCGGGGCAGTCGGTGACGCGGTTGGAGATGGGGTTGGTGTAAGAGTGTCCTTGGTCCTTTGTCATTTGCCTTTTGTACGGGGGTGGGCGGTGAGGGGAGGTTCTCGGTGCGGAGTTGACAATTGAGAATTGACAAATGGCAATTGCCAATTGGTTAGGGGAGGGGAGGAGCTTGTCTGGGGGTGGGGTTTGGGCTAAACTGCCGGACTTTGTGCGCCGGGGGGAATGGTGGAGGACGGCGCTAAAGCGGGCTGTGAGCGGAAGATAGGATGTTTACCTGCGAGCAGCAAGCGGGGTATGGTTAGCAAGAGCAGGAGTTGGTTGTGATCATCGTAATGAATCCCAATGCGGGCCAGGGGGCGATCGATCGAGTGATCGAAGAGATCGAGCGGATGGGCGCGCGGTCGCATTTGTCGCGTGGGCAATTTCGGACGGTGATCGGGGCGGTAGGCGAAGAAACGAGCATTGATCAGAATCACCTGGCAACGCTGGATGGGGTCGAGAAGGTTCTTCCGATCCTGAAGCCTTACAAGCTGGCGAGCCGGGAGTTTCATGAAGAGGATTCGGTGGTGGAGATCGGGGGCGGGAAGGTGCCGCGGGTGAAGGTGGGTGGGAAGCATGCGGTATGCATCGCGGGGCCTTGCACGGTTGAGAACGAGCAGATGCTGTGGCGGATTGCACGGGAAGTGCGTAAGGGTGGCGCGACAGTGCTGCGGGGCGGGGCATTCAAGCCACGGACGAGCCCGTATTCGTTCCAGGGGCTTGGCGAGACGGCGCTGAAGTGGATGCGGGCGTGCGGAGATGAACTGGGAATGCCGATCTGCACGGAAGTGATGGATACGCGGCAGGTGGACCTGATCGAGCGGTACACGGATTCGTTTCAGATCGGGGCCCGCAACATGCAGAACTTTGACCTGCTGCGGGAGGTGGGGAAGACGAACAAGCCGGTGGTGCTGAAGCGAGGGCTGGCGGCATCGGTGAAGGATTGGCTGCTGTCGGCGGAATACATTCTGAGCCAGGGGAACGAGCGGGTGATTCTGTGCGAGCGCGGGATCAAGACATTTGAGGACAGCATTCGGTACACGCTGGATATCACGTCGATTCCGGTGGCGCAGGAGTGGTCGCACTTGCCGATCATCGTGGACCCGAGTCATGCGGCGGGGAGGCGGAACCTGGTGCCGGCGATTGCGATGGCGGGGATGGCGGCTGGGGCGAATGGGATTATTGTGGAAGTTCATTACTGCCCGTCGGAGGCACAATGCGACGGGCCTCAGGCGTTGTTGCCGGAGAAGTTTACGGAATTGATGGGGCAGTTGAGGAAGGTGGCGGGGATTATGGGGAGGGAGTTTGAGGGATAGAGGGAACGAGGAACGATAAACGATGAATGATGAACTGCATTCTTTCTTCTGTTCATCGTTCATCATTCTGACTTCATCGTTTGGCTTTGAGTGAGTGAACGCGGAACAGTTGAGTTGGTGAGTTAATCAGAAAGTGAAGGAATGAAAATGGCTCGGACAGCATTTGTGGCTGGGAACTGGAAGATGAACACGAACAAGGCGACGGCAGTCGCGTTGGCGAAGGCGGTGGCGAAGGGCGCGCCGGCGGAGGTGCAGGTGGGGATGGCGCCGCCGTTCGTGTACCTGGATGCGGTGGGTCAGGCGATCGCCGGTTCGACGGTGCTGCTGGGAGCCCAGGATGCGTACTTTGAGAAGAGCGGCGCGTTCACGGGCGAGGTTTCGGTGGACATGCTGAAGGACCTGGGCGTGAAGTTCTGCCTGACGGGCCACAGCGAGCGGCGGCATATCATTGGCGAGACGCCGGCGTTGATTGCGCGCAAGGCCGAGGCGATCTATGCGGGCGGGCTGATCCTGGTGCACTGCGTGGGCGAGAAGCTGGATCAGCGGGATGGCGGGAAGACGCTGGACGTGGTGAAGGCGCAGCTGGGCGAATTGAGCAAGAAGATGGATGACCCGAGCCGGGTGGTGATTGCGTACGAACCGGTGTGGGCGATCGGGACGGGTCGGAATGCGACGAACGAGCAGGCCCAGGAAGTGCATGCGTTTATCCGCGAAACCCTGGCATCGATGTGGAACAAGGATTATGCGGATCGCGTACGCATTCAATATGGCGGGAGCATGAAGCCGGAGAATGCCAAGGGATTGCTGGATCAGAAGGACGTTGATGGCGGGCTGATCGGTGGCGCGGCGCTGAAGGCCGACAGTTTCCTGGCGATCGTAAACGCTGCCAAGTAGAGAGTTTACGGACGGACGGCAGCGTCACTTGGTGAACTGGACGCCCTCGACAGAGAGAATAGGCGGTCCGCGGAAGCGGGCTGAGCCGAGGCGGATTTTCACTGGGCGGTGGCACTGAAGTGCCACCGCCCGTGGGGGTTATTGGCAGAAAGTGCCACGGTTGGGGTGTGAAAGCGTGGCAAGAATGATATAGTCTCTCTGTCGGGGGCGATACGTTGTTGTCGGAATTGATTGGAGCGAGCATGTTCGCAGTCCTGTTTTATGTTTTGATGATCCTGTTCATTGTGGTGTCGCTGTTCATGATTCTGCTGGTCTTGATCCAGAAGGGTCGTGGGGGCGGGCTGGCCAGCGCATTTGGCGGGATGGGAGGAAACACGGCGTTCGGCTCGAAGACGGGCGATGTGTTGACGTGGGCGACCAGCGTGGTATTTGGCGTGTTTCTGTTGATGGCGGTGGTGCTGAATCTGATGGCCAATACGCATCACGCGCAGAACGCGGCGGTTTCGGGCGTATCGACCCCCGCGCCGGCACAGCCGGCTCCGGCGGGCGGATCGGGCGGGCAGAAGTAGGAATTGGTTTGAGAACCGGAGAACGATCCGGGGCGCCGCGGTGTTTGTGAATGCCGCGGGAGCGGACGGAAACGATTCTCAAACACGTTTGGGCATGGGCGGGCATTGTGCATCATACGTGAGGTTTGCGAGGTTGATTCATGATCGTGAGCATGACCGGATTTGGTGACGCGACAGGTGAGCATAACGGGACGCATTATTCGGTGGAGATCCGGTCGCTGAATAACCGTTTCTTTAAAGCGATTATCAAGTTGCCCGACCATGTAAGTGGTTTGGAGCCAGAAGTGGAGACGACGCTGCGGGAGCAGCTGGGTCGTGGCTCGATCACCTACATTCTCAAGACGCGGACGGAGAGCGCCGAGGCGGCGTATCACATCAATACGCAGGCCTTGAAGTTCTACATGCAGCAACTGCAGGCGATGCGGGAGCTGGACAAGACGGTGCAGATCGATGTTGCGTCGCTGTTGTCGTTGCCCGGGGTTTGCCAGGAGCCGCGGGACGAGACGGACGAGATCGCCAAGCATGGGCCGGTCGTACGGGAATTGACGAAGGCGGCCATAGGGAAGTTGATGGCGATGCGGCAGCGTGAGGGAGAGGCGTTGTTCAAGGACCTGATGAAGCACGCGAAGTTCATTGCTTCGCACCTGCAGGAGATCGAGAAGCGTGCGCCGTTTGTGATCGAGGATTACCATAAGCGGCTGAAGCAGCGAGTGAATCAGTT
>JBLNDH010000074.1:0-5387 GCA_050261455.1 Bacillota bacterium | reverse complement strand
GATGAGCTGACGACACATGCTGCACTCCTCAGGAACAACTACTTTTCCCAGTGCGTGACACCAATCAGCCGGTCATTAGACTCTACCTCGCCGTAAGAAACGGGCAACCGAATTCGGAGTCGCCGGAGGTCCGCATAACCCGAATGTCCGGTAAGATTCCGATCTGCTGAACGACTGCGAGGACTATTATGCGAATGGTGAGCTACAACATCCTGAATGGCGGCGAAGGTCGCGCCGATCCCCTGGCTGAGGTGATCGAAGCGAACCGCCCCGATATGGTCGCCCTGATCGAGGCCGATAACACCGATGTCCTCGAACGAATCGCTAAACGCCTGCAAATGGACTACATCCGGGCCGAAGGTCATCAGCATGCCGTGGCCCTGTTGAGCCGCTGGGCGATCCTTGAAACGATCAACCATGCGGCCCTCGGCGCAAGCCCCCAATGTCTTCTGCAGGCGACCGTGCGCGAGCCAAATGGGACCGAATGGTCCATTGGCGTGACGCACTTCCATGCCCGCGCCTTCGAAGCCGATGAGCAGGAACGGGAGCGGGAAGTGGCCGAGCTGCTGAAGGTCTTTGAGCCCCTGCGTCAGGCCGGCCGGGCGCATCTGCTGGTTGGGGATTTCAATGCCAACTCCCCCATTCAGCAGATCGATCCACAGAAGGTGAAGCCCACCACGCGAAAAGCCTGGGAGGAAAATGGTGGCCAGATCCCTCGTCGCGTCGTACAGAAAATATTGGATGCCGGCTACCTCGATTCGTTCGTAGTAGTGCATGGCCAGAAAGCAGGCACCCTGGCGAGCTTTACCACCCAGCATCCGGGCCAGCGGGTGGACTATGCTTTCACCTATGGCATCGACCCCGCTCGCCTGTCGGATGCCTGGATCGAGCAGGATCGTTTGGCGAAATACGCCAGCGATCATTACCCGATCGGGGTAGAGATTCGCTAACTCTTCGAGCTCAGTAAAGGAGCGTGTCGGTGGTACTTTGGCGACGCATGACTGATGGGGTAAAGCAATGGCCAGTGGCGCTACGCCTGGCGGATCGGATGGGACGCGGGCGGGGGCGGATGCGTTTCATCGATCGATTGCAGAGCGTGCCCCGGCCGCGCAAGCCGGATCTGACCCACTGGGACCAGCAGGAACTGGCGGCGGTGTGGATCGGCCATGCGACGGTCCTGCTCCGCATGGGCGGAATGACGATTCTGACTGACCCGGTCTTCTCCAACCGCATTGGCATCGGGTTTGGGCTCTTCACCGGTGGCCCGCAGCGTCACCTCGCGCCCGCCCTGAGTTTGCAGGAGCTGCCGCCGATTGATCTGGTGCTGGTGTCGCATGCCCACTTCGATCACTTGGATCGCCCGACGCTCTCGAGACTGCCCAAGCGGGTGCCGGTCATCACCGCCCATGACACGGCCGATCTGATCCGCGACCTGGGCTTCCAACACATCACCGAAATGCGCTGGGGCGAGTCGCTGCAACTGGCGTCGATCAAGGTGACCTCGCAGAAAGTGCGGCACTGGGGGGCGCGGACCTTCATCGATCAGCACCGCGGCTTCAGCGGATTCGTGATCGAATCGGGCAAGCGCCGGGTGTTGTACGGCGCCGACACTGCGTATTGCGACTACTTCCGTGAGGCGGGGAAGGTGGACCTGGCGATCCTGGGCATCGCGGCGTATGACCCCTACATCCAAGCCCACGCCACGCCCGAACAAGCCTGGGAAATGGCCGATCACGTGCGGGCGGACTACATCCTGCCTATGCACCACAGCACGTTTCGGCTATCGCATGAGCCGATGAACGAACCGATCGAGCGGATGCTAGAGGTCGCGGGGAGCGGGCGCGATCGGATCGTTGTTCGGGAGGTGGGGGGGCAGTGGAGTCTGTGAAATGTTGGTGCGGGGGGAAGGTACGAAGGCGGGAAGGGCGAAAGGGCGAAGGGAAGCACGTGGGGCGGGGTGCAGGGTCGTTCTATTGCTGCGACGAGTGGCGTGTTAGCATGGTCAACCGTGGCGATCGGTTCTCGGGATTGCGGGAGTTCCTCGGATATGGCTACGCAGCAAATGGGTTCATCGAGCCTTCGGCCTTTCGGCGGTGCGGGCGAGCTTCTGTCGGCCCATCTGGCGAATGGTTCTTTTGAGCCGCACTTCCATGAGGCGTTCAGCCTTGGGATTATCCGGGCTGGGGCGTGCAGTTTCACCTGTGCGGGCCGGCCTATGCTGGCGCGTGCGGGGGACATTGTCGTGATGCATCCTTACGAGGTGCATACTGGCTCGGCTGTCGATGGGTGTCTGGATTACCAGATGCTTTATATCGATGCGAAGACGCTTGCCGCCTGGCTGCGAGATTTTTCAGGTGTGCCGCGGTTTGCGTCGGCCGTGCTGCGCGATGGCCCGCTCTTCACAAAGCTTGAACAGAAGCTGTCGGTTCCGATCCCATCCGGCCACTCTGCCGAAGTGGGCGATGCCTTCCGACGGCTGGCCGAGCGGCACGCGACGGGCGTGACGTCGTTTGCTCCATCCTGGACCGATTGGCCGACCTTCCTTGAATCACGTCGGCTGCTGCGAACAGCATCGCGGCCTTGCGTGCAGGAATTGGCCCGTCTGGGAGGTTACGAGCGCACATACTTCTCACGCACGTTCCGACGCAAAGTGGGGCTTGCGCCGGTCGCCTTTGCGCGATTGGAACGGGCCCGGGCAGCCAAAGGCCTGATTGCGCAGGGCATGTCGCTGTCCCAGGCGAGCGTTGAAGCGGGGTTTGCCGATCAGGCGCATATGAGCCGCGTTTTCCGTGCCATATACGGGGTAACGCCGGGGCAATACGCGGCCGACCATTGCAGCAGGAGCGGCGGGGGGTGGGCCGCAGATTGACGCAGGGGAACACAGGTGGAACGCGCACGGGCGAGACGCTCGTGCTACTTCTTGGTTGCCACCGATGGGGAGCCGATGGACATCGATGAGTGTCTGTTGTGGGGAAGATTTGGCAGAGGGGGAGGTGCACATCTTGGGGGTGCATGGGCGGGCTGCCCATGCCACGTTGTAGCGAAGGCTGGCTGTGCGGAGTCAAGAGCCGGACACCGACGCGAGGTCTGCGCTAGGTACGCAGGTCGGCGAGGACCGTGAGCGTGCTGATGGTGAGACCCATGGAGAATCGGTGGCCGGGGCCGACGCGTAGGGGTTTGAGATCGGCGAGTTCGTGCACGTCGCAGGGAAGGAATTGCAGTTCCGCGTTGCCGGTCCAGCCTGCGGGGACCTGCACGTTGCTGGCGCCGCCGCGAACCAATTGCATGACCATCGGCCGGTCATGGCCGGGCTGTGCCAAATCCGGGAAGACGCGCAAGCCGACGTAGGGCCGGGCTGGCAGTCCCGCTCTCCCTTGCTGCTCTGACATCAGCGTCAGCTTGGCTTCGACCAAACGACGGCCATTCCAAGAGAGCGTTGCGCCGAAACGCCCGCCCGGCGCCAGCGTTGGTGTGGCCGGGTTGCTGACGCCGTAGGCTCGCGTCATATGGATTTGGCCGATTTGCTTGGGAAGCCCCTGGGCCCAGCCGCGAGCCAGCGACGCATCCTGGCTGACGAAGATGTAGGGGCAGTAGTTGACCTTTTCGCCTCGCCATCGTGCGGCAAGCAGAAGGAAGAACTCCGTGTACTGGCTGCGAACGGGATCAAGGGACTCTTGTCCGTCTGAAGTCACGGCCTGCCATTCGGCGAAATGCGCTGTGCAGTATCCTGCATCCTCATCGGGCTCCAGGCCCTGGGGCAAATAGCTGGCGGCGGCGGCAGGATCGGCCCAGTACTCAATGACCAGCAGCTCGCCCGCATAGTGCCAGGGAGGCGTGGGGGCCAGTGAAGACCGCCCTGTGGGTGACATCGGCGAAGAGAAACCCTTGAGCATAGAGTGCCTTTCGTTAAGCAATTGGCACCTTCTATCGCCTCCGACTCTATGGGTCTTGAACAGTTGTGCTCTATGGCCAAAACGGTCATACGATGGCGCTTCACAGAACCATCATCATTTCCGCAATCTTTTCACGAGGTCGGCGCGGATGCCTTGGCGGCTGAGGTCGATGATGTCGTCGACGGGGAGGTTCTCGCGCTGAGGGTCGCGGAGGGAGATCATGTAGGCGGAGCTGACACCGTTGCGGGTGAGCTTGATCAGGTCGTCGGGGGAGAGGTCGTAGCCGGCCTCGCGTACGGCGGTGGCGAATTGGGTGCCGACGCCATTGCGGGAGAGCTTGATCAGATCATGGGGGGATAGTTTGTAGCCGGCGTCGCGCAGGGCCTTGGCGAACTGCGAGCTGACGCCATTGCGGGAGAGGTTGACCATTTCCTGGGCGGAGAAGGCATAGCCGGCGGAGTGGAAGGCTTCGAGGTAGTTACTGCCGACGCCGTTGCGGGCCAGTTCGATGACTTCGTCGATGGATTGGGAGCCGTAACCCAATTGATGGATGGCCCCGGCGTACTGGCTGCTGACTCCGCTGCGGGAAAGGGAGATGACCTGGTCGGGGGAGAGATCGTAGCCGGCTTCGCGCAGACCTTTGGCGTAATCGCCGGTGATGCCATTGCGGCTGAGCTTGATGACGTCGGCGAGGGAGATCTGCGGGATCGCGGCTTTGATGTTCCGGGCGTATTCGGTGCGAATGCCGTTGCGGGTAAGGCTCAGGGTGTCAGTGATGGAGGGTTTGAAGCCGGCCTCGCGCAGGTCCTTCACATATTGGATCTGGACATTATCGAACATCAGCTCAAGAGCCTGCTGGGCAGAGGGCTTCTCCTCGACGAGGGCTGCTAGTTGCTGGATATAGGCGGCATCGGGCGTGAACTGTGCTTTGCCAGAGGCTTTGCTTCCACTACGCGAGCCTGTGAAGGTGAGCGTGCCGGCGGGGCGTTGGATCGTGAACTGGACGGTGTCGGATGATCCTTGCGTGTTGGCCAGAGGCAGGCCGGATACCTCTTTCCCGTGCACCATCCGGCTCCAGGTGCTGGACTGGCTTTGATTGACGATCGTCAGTGTCGCCCAGGCGGAATCCGAGGTAACGCTGCGGGTCCAATCGCCAGTGCCGGTCCATGAACCGTTCATTGCAAGGGAGTCGTCCGTGGTTGGTGCCAGATTCTCCATGCGGAGCGAAAGCAACTCATGACCACTTTGAACTATGAAGGACTCCGAGCCGGAGATGTAGACATAACGAGTCTTGGTGCAGCTCAGTCCAAGTGTCAGGGAAGCGACCAAGAGCGATGCCACGAGCAAAGACTTCGATGCCATATGATAAGCCCTGCCAAGAGTACCCACGATGATGCGACTGGTAAGTTAGACAGTCGAGGTTGAAAAAAGTTTGCGGAATAACCGCGCTGCGGAGAGGAGCCCGGCCCTGCGGGCCGCCGCTAAACGGCGAGT
>JBLNDH010000073.1:0-13890 GCA_050261455.1 Bacillota bacterium | reverse complement strand
GCCGTATCATTTGATCGTGTCGAACCCGCCTTATATCCGAAGCGAGGAGATTCCCAAGCTGGATCGGAATGTGCGGGATTACGAGCCGATTACGGCGCTGGATGGCGGGCCGGATGGGTTGGCGGTGTACCGGCGGATTCTGGCGGGGGCTGGGGATCGCCTGGTAAGCGGGGGGAAGATTTACATCGAGATTGCGTTTGATCAGGGAGAATTGGCCAAGCAAGTGGCTGGAGAGTACCCGGCGTTTGGCGAGGTGAAGATCCTGAAGGATTATGGGGGGAGGGATCGGGTCATGACGGCCAGAAGGGCGTGAATGGGCGGAGATTCCGGGGAAGGGGAGCAAAGGATCACCCGGATCGCTGATGAGCGGGGGATCATCTGGCCGATGTGAATGGTGGCGTTGGGTTTCCAAGGAGTTGTTGTATGAAGATTATCGGGCGTGTGGTGTTGGCGGGTGTGTTGGGACTGATTCTGGTGACGCAAAGTGGCTGCCTGATTGCGGCCGCTGCGGCGGGAACAGGTGCCACCGTAGCGTATGTCAAGGGGGATCTGGACGCGAACGTGGATGCTTCGCCGCAGCGAACGGTGGAGGCAACCAACGCCGCGGTGAAGGACCTGGGATTTGTCCTGGTTTCCAGCAACGGTAGTGCGGCCGATGGCGAAGTGATTGCGCGGACGGCGACGGATAAGCGCGTCAAGGTGACCATGAAGCGTCTGAGCGAAAAGTCCAGCAAGGTGACGATTCGCGTAGGCACGTGGGGTGACGAGGCGATCAGCGTGCAGGTGTTGGAGAAGATCAAGGCGCATCTGCAGACGCCGGTGCCCTGAGAATTGGGAATCCTCCGCGATCTTGAAGAAAGCCCACGGCGGTGCCGTGGGCTTTTGCTTGCGCGAAGCGGATGATCACTGATGGTGGTTGTTGCGGATGAGGTTGGTCCAGGCGGTGGGGTTGACCTCGAGGTAGAAGCGGCCGTTGGAATGCCGGACGTGGACGGGGCAGTTGTAGGCTTGAGAAAGGATTTCCGGCGTGAAGACTTCCGATGGTGGGCCGGCGGTGATGGGCTGGCCATTGGAGAGGACCAGGACCTGAGAGGTGGCGGGGGGGAGTTCCTCGACGTGGTGGGTGATGAGGATCACGGTGGGGGGATTGCCGTTGTTGTCGAAAAGGGCCTGGACGGTCGCCAGGATCTGTTCGCGGGCCAAAAGGTCGAGGCCGGCTGTTGGCTCATCCAGCAGGAGCAAGCGGGGCTTCTGGATCAAAGCGCGGGCGACGAGGCTGCGCAATCGCTCGCCATTGCTCAAAGTGGCGTAAGTATGGTCGGCGACGGAAGCCAGACCGACCTGGGCAAGCATGCGATCGGCCTCGGCGAGCATGGATTCGGTGGGGGTCTCGTACAAAGCCAAGGTGCCGAAATAGCCGGTGGTTACCACCTCGCGGGCGGTCAGTTCCGAGTCGATATCGTAGGGTCCGGCCGGCTGGAGCAGGCGGATCGACTGGCGCAGCGCCGGTAAATCGGCTTCGCCAAAGCGCTGGCCGAGGATGGTGCAATCGCCTTCCGTGGGCCAGAGATGGCAGGCCAGGATGCGGGCCAAGGTGCTCTTTCCGCTGCCGTTGGGACCGAGGATAGCGGCGCACGTTCCCTGGCGGACGCGCCAGGAGAGGTTGCGTAGAATCCAACGGTCGCGGCGACGTAGGCCGAGGTTGTCCAGCACGATGGCGTGTTGATCGACAGTCATGTTTAGTTTGCTAGATTACTGACCCGGGTGCGTGGTTCTGGAAGAGGATCCTGGATGCGGCCCGCAGGGCCGCCGCGAAACGCGGAGAGATACATAGTCACAGAATCAGCGACATCCTTGATGTGATTACTGTTACAAGGAATGCATCATGACCGCAAGTGCCCCGACACGGAGTTTTGTTCCCCAAACCCTGAACGTTGCCGATTTTTCGCGGATCGAACCCCTCTACAAAGCGTTACTTGATCGGCCCATTCACTCGCCTGGCGAGTTGGAGAAGTGGTTGGCGGATGCGTCGGAGTTGTCGGCGGTAATCGATGAGTATGGCAGTCGGCGGTACATCGACAAAAGCTGCCACACGGAAGATCCCGAGATTGAAAAGGCGTTCATGCATTTCGTGGAGAACATCGAGCCGAGGATCAAGCCGTTGTTCTTTGCGCTGCAGAAGAAGTTCTTGGACTCGCCGTATTACACGCAGTTGACGGCGAAGAAGTACCAGATCCTCAGTCGCAAGTGGCAGGCGGATGTGGACCTGTTTCGTGAAGAGAACATCCCGCTCGAAGTCGAGGTTACCAAGAAGGTAACGGACTACGACAAGATCTGCGGCGCGATGATGGTGAATTTCCGCGGCAAGGAATACACGCTGCAGCAGGTGGCGAAATTCGTCGAAGAGCCGGATCGGCAGACGCGGCAGGAGGCGTGGGAGCTGACCGCGAACCGGCGGCTGCAGGATCGGGAGAAGATCGAGGGCTTGTTTGATGAGCTCCTGGGTTTGCGTGAGCGAATTGCGAAGAATGCGGGGCTGAGCGACTACCGGGCCTATGCGTGGAAGGCGTACAAGCGGTTTGATTACACGCCGGAGGATTGCCTGCGCTTTGCCGATGCGATCGAGAAGACGTGTGTGCCGCTGGTGAAGGAATTGGACCGGCAGCGTAAGGAGGAGCTAGAGCTAACGACGCTTCGGCCATGGGACTTGGCGGTGGATCCGCAGAATCGACCGGCGCTGCGGCCATTCAATGATGAGCAGATCCCCATGTTTGTGGAGAAGACGCGGGAGATCTTCCAGCGATTGTCGCCGACGCTGGCGGCGGATTTCGACGTGCTGCGGAAGCACAATAACCTGGACCTGCAGAGCCGAAAGGGCAAGCAGCCCGGCGGATATCAGTGCTCGCTGGAGGAAACGCGCGAGCCGTTCATCTTCATGAATGCCGCGGGATTGCAGCGGGATGTGGAGACGCTGCTGCACGAAGGCGGCCACGCGTTCCATTGCCTGGCGGCGCGGGATGAGGAGCTGGTCTTCCTGCGCTCGGCGCCGATGGAATTCTGCGAAGTGGCCAGCATGTCGATGGAGCTGTTGGGCAGCGATCACTTCGGCATCTTCTACGACAACAGCCCGCAAGATGCCGCCCGTGCCAAACGCACCATGCTGGAGGGAATCATCCGCTTCTTTCCGTGGATGACGACGATCGATTCGTTCCAGCATTGGCTGTACACGCATCCGGGGCATACGCGAGCCGAGCGGATGAAGTACTGGCTGTCGCTACTGGATCGTTTCAGTGGCTTGGTGGACTGGAGCGGCTACGAGGCGGCCCGCGAATCGATGTGGCAGCGGCAACTGCACCTCTTCCACGCCCCGTTCTATTACATCGAATATGGCATCGCCCAGATCGGGGCCTTGCAGCTCTGGATGAAATCGCGGCAGGATGCCCACAAGGCATTGGCGAATTACCGCTCGGCGCTAAAGCTCGGCGGCACGCGGGCGCTGCCGGAGTTGTTTGCCGCGGCGGGGATTCAGTTCGATTTCACGGAGAAGACGCTGCGGCCGCTGATGAACGCGATTGGGGAGGAACTGGCGAAGCTGCCGAAATGAATGGGCCGCAGATAAACGCAGATGACGCAGATGCGAACGGCGCGGGCGAAACACCCGTGCCGTTATTGTTTCAAGTCCGGTGCAAAGTGATGCGGGTTTGCTGTCCCGCTCAATTCATGGTGATTTGCTGCCACGGTCGGTACTATCAACACACCATGCAAAAGCGGGCTGTTGTCTTCTTCCTGATCATCGGTGCCATCTTCGCGTTGTTCTGGCCCAACATTGGCGTCGCCTGGCGGATGCTGCCCTTTATGCTGCATGGAGCCTTTCCTTCGCTGCGCTATGCCCAGTTTCACCTGAAAGGCAGCATCTTTGATGGACAGGGCAATCCATTGGATGCGGTGGGTCTGTCGATTCTTGGGGAGCGTTCGAAGGCGATGGGAACGCAAACCGACTCTGAAACGACCAGATACCAGGTGGACAAGTCCTTCGATCTCTGGACCAAACGCTATTCTGCGGTGACGTTGGGGATTGGAAAACCAGGTTATTATCCGGAGTTCTTCTCGTTCGGTTTACACGGTGCCACACCGAGGGATCTTCGAGTGGTACTTCAAAAGCAGGGCACGCTGACGCGGCTGACAGAGTGTAGCATGGTTATGAGATCCACTGGGCCTGAAGCAGGGACGCTGTTCGATTTCGACAATCCCCCAAAGAGCCATGGAAGGCTTGATCCTCCGCAGATACTCCCGGACTTGGCCGAGGCGGCCAGACAAAGACCGCATGCGCTATATATGATTGTCGAGAGAGACCCGGAGGATCACATTTCCTTGGTGAATAGGCCTTGGCCGCACAGGCGTGATTCAGGGCAATATCCCTCACCCAAACACCTGACTCTCCATTTGAGCGATGGTGCTGGTGGGTTTCTACGGTATCAACCTCGATCTGGATGCGCACCCAAACGAGAGATGTTGCAGGCGCCAGATGCGGGGTACCAGCCGATGCTCGAACTGGTTGCTGACGACTTGCCGGTCGGGTCATCGAACGAGTATTACACGTTCTTCTATTTCAAAGTCGGTGGCAAGTACGGCCGTGGTCGCATCGGTAATGCCTACTTGAGCAAGGACCACAAATCCGTCGAGCTGAATATCGATCTCATGCTTCAGCCAGATGGCTCGCGGAATCTGGAGGATGATCGGGCGGCGTTCTGACATGCGGAGTGTTCAGAGGTTTCGCAACTGTGCCAGTGTTTCAACCGGATAGAGTCCAATCGGTAAATGCTTGAGAACCAATATGAAGGAGGCCCTTTGACTCAGGCAAAGCGACTGGCGTTCGTAGCGGCGGTTGTGGTGTTGGGCATTGCATTCTCAATTGTGCATGCCGCGACGTCCGAGAAGATGAGTTATTTGGACAATGGTGTCATTCGCATCGGCGTGAACCTGAATGCGGGCGGGGCCATTACGTATCTGTCCAAGTCGGGCGACAACACCAATCTGGTGAACAACTGGGACTGGGGCCGGCAGATTCAGATGAGCCATTACTCTGGCCCGGTGCCATTTGAACCAAACGGCAAGAAGCCCGCCCCGCACTGGGTGGGCTTGGGTTGGAATCCTGCGCAGGCCGGGGATCATTTCAAAAATGCCTCGAAGATCCTTGCCCATGAGAACGATGGCAAGATGCTCTACATCAAATGCATCCCCATGCAGTATGCGCTGGACAACGTGCCGGCGGAGTGCACGTTTGAGTGCTGGATTACGCTCAGAGGCAGCACCGCGGATGTGCGCAGCCGCATGGTTGTGGATCGGCCGGACAAAACTTCGTACCCGGCGCGCGGCCAGGAGCTTCCGGCGGTTTACACCATTGGCAGTCTCTATCGACTGATGAGTTACACGGGAGACAAGCCCTTTGCCGGGGATACGCTCAGTCGCATTGAGAAGAGTGAGGAGGAAAAGCGGAAGGGTGGCTGGCCTTGGGTGCGGTATCAGGCTACGGAGAACTGGGCGGCGCTGGTGAATGACCAGGACTGGGGCGTGGGTATCTGGGAGCCGGGTTGCACCAGCTTTGTGGGTGGTTTTGCAGGCAAGCCAGGGCAGGGTGGCACGTACGATGATCCGACTGGCTACATCAGCCCGATGCAGGATGAGATCATCGACTACAACATCGATTATGAGTTCCGCTATGTGCTGATCGTGGGCTCCCTCCAAGAAATCAGGAAGCATGTATACGATCACGCTCAGCGGCCCATGCCGCCTGTTTACCGCTTTGAAAAGGATCGGCAGCACTGGTTGTATCACAACGCTGTGGATACTGGCTGGCCCATCAAGGGGGAACTGCACGTGCTGCTGGAGAAGCAGGATCCGCAGCTGATCGGGCCGTCGGGGTTCTGGTTTGCCAAGGATGCCCCGAAGCTTCGCATCGAGGCGGCATTCAAGACTGAGCAGAAGCAGGCGACGGTCTTCTGGAGACGGTTCGACGAAGACCAGTTCACGATGGCCAAGCGGGTGAGCTTCGAAGTTCATCCGGATGGAGAGTATCACATTTACGAGATCGACCTTTCGGTTTTGCCGGAGTACCGAGGGGCGATTACGGGCTTGCGGCTCGATCCGGGCGAGGGGGGGAGGACGGGGGATTGGGTGAAAATCCGGTCGATCTCGTTCAGCAAGCCATGAGGAAGAAAGAGCCCACGAATCTCCACGAATGAGCACGAATGGGCTTTCGTGAGGATTCGTGGAGATTCGTGGGCAATATGTTTGATCGATATCGAGATCCTACAGAATCTCCTGATACCGGGCGTAGGCTTTGTCCCACGTCGCGGTATCCCGCGGTTCGTAGCGTTTGACCTCGAAGCTGTTGCGGATGATCGAACGCAGGTCGGCCAGGGATTTGACGTCGCCGGTGGCCATTGCTTGGACCAACAGGTTGCCCAACGCGGTGGCTTCGATGGGGCCGGCGAGGACGGGGCGGCCGCAGGCGTCGGCGGTCATCTGGTTCAGCAGATCGTTCTGGCAGCCGCCGCCCACGATGTGAATGACCTTGATCTTTCGGCCGAGGACGTCTTCCAGGCCTTCGAGGGTCTTGCGGTAAGTGAGAGCAAGACCTTCGAGGCAGACGCGGACGAACTGGCCGGGGGTGGAGGGGATCGCCTGCTGGGTCCTCTTGCAGAAGGCCTCGATCTTCCGCGGCATGTCGCCGGGCGTGAGGAAGGGGCCATCGTCGGGATTGATCAGCGCGAGGAAGGGCTTGGCTTGCGTGGCCATCTTCGCAAGCTCGGCGTAGTTGTATTCGGTGCCTTCTTTGAGCCAATGCCGACGACACTCCTGCACAGGCCAGAGGCCCATGATGTTCTTGAGGAAGCGGATGGTGCCATTGACGCCGCCTTCGTTGGTGTAGTTGTACTTCAGGGACTTGGCGTTGATCAGCGGAGCGGGCAGTTCCACGCCCATGAGGGACCAGGTACCGGAGCTGATGTAGCACCAGTCGCTGCCCTCTGCGGGGACGGCCGCGACGGCGCTGCCGGTGTCATGGCAGGCCGGGGCGATCACGGGGATCTGCCCCACGCCGCACTCTTCCGCCACATCTTTCTTCAAGGGCCCGAGGACGGTGCCGGAGGGGACGATGTCGCAGAGAATGTTGCTCGGCAGGCCCAGTTCCTTGAGCAGTGGCAAGGCCCAGGTCTTGGCCCGCGGATCGTACATCTGACTGGTGCTGGTGATGGAGAATTCGTTCTTCTGGACGCCGGTGAAGAAGTAGTTGAACAGGTCCGGCATGAACAGCAGCTTATCGGCGATCTCCAGCATCGGAGACCCAGCCAGCTTCGTCGCATAGAGCTGGAACAGGGAGTTGAACTGCAGGAACTGCAGCCCGGTAATATCAAAGAGGCGTTCCCGGCCGATGCGATCGAAAACCTTCTGCATGATGCCGTCATTACGCGGATCGCGGTACATGTAGGGGTTGCCGAGCAGGTCGCCATTCTTGTCGAGCAGGCCGAAGTCCACGCCCCAGGTGTCTACGCCAATGCCGCTGATCTGGACATTGTCCGCCGCGACTTTCCGCAGGCCGGCCTTGATCTGCTCCCATTGGCCGATGACATCCCAATGGAAATGGCCATTGATCTTGCCATTGGGGTTGGCGAAGCGATGCTTTTCTTCGAGGGTCACCCGACCATTGCTCAGAGTGCCGATGATCGCTCGGCCGCTCTCGGCACCGAAATCGAACGCAAGGAATTTTCTCTCTGCCATAGGACTTGTCTCCCGCTGATGAAGCCGGCGGTATGGTAACAAGGCGAAGACGGTTATGGGAGGAGGGGGCGAACAACGATGAACGAGGAACGATGAATGATGAGCGATGAACCGGGGGTGATTGCAGCGGCGGTAGGGGGGGCGTAGGATCGTGGCGTGTATAGAGCACGAGTCAAAATCTGTGGTGTGACCAGGGCTGAGGATGCTCGTATGGCGTC
Source organism: Bacillota bacterium (assembly GCA_050261455.1). Taxonomy (GTDB): domain Bacteria; phylum Planctomycetota; class Phycisphaerae; order Tepidisphaerales; family Tepidisphaeraceae; genus JAPLNB01. The sequence continues at coordinate 5,893 of JBLNDH010000073.1, read as the reverse complement.
GGAGGTGGGGGCCGACGCGGTGGGGATGATCTTCCATCCACCTTCGCGGCGGAATATTTCCATTGACCGAGGCAGGGAGATCATCGGCGCGATCGGGCCCTTTGTGACGCCGGTGGGGGTGTTTGTGGATGCGGCGACGGAGAAGATTGCCAGCGTGGCCAGTGCTCTGGGCTTGCACGTGGTGCAGTTGCATGGACATGAACCGGCCAAGCAGGCCGCCGAACTGAGCAAGCTCGGGCTTAGGGTCATTAAGGCGTTGCGTGTGGATGATTTGTTGGAAGGGGAGTTGGAAGCCTGGCGGACGGAGATGGCGCGAGTGGGGCCAGTGCTGGCGGGAATCGTGCTGGAAACGGGGAGCACCGCCCAGTCGGGTGGTTCGGGCGTGCCGAACGACTTCCGTGCGATTCGGCGGCATCAGCAGGCGGGGCATTTTGCCAGTCTGCCGCCGATGATCGTTGCAGGGGGGCTGTCGCCGGAGACGGTTGAGGAGGTCGTGCGAACATTGCAGCCCTGGGGGGTGGATGTGAGTAGTGGCGTGGAAGGCAGCTACGGCATCAAATCGCCTGGAAAGGTCGAGGCATTCGTCAGAGGCGTCAGGAAAGGCGCTGATGCAAAAGAATAAGCCCACGGATGGCTATCCGTGGGCGTTCGATGCTGTTTCACAATCCCCACGCCGGGTTCGGAGCGAAGCGACGACCCGGATCTTCCTCCAGTAATTCGAAGACTACTCCGCAGAGAACCGGAAGATGGTGATCTGCGAGTAAGTCTTGCCGGGGTTGAGAATGGTGGAGGGGAAGTCGGGGTGGTTGACCGAATCGGGGAAATGCTGGGTTTCCAGGCAGAGGGCGGCGTGTTTCTTGTAGGTGGCGCCCCGCTTGCCGGTCATGTTGAGATGATTGGCGGTGTAAAGCTGCACGCCGGGTTCGGTAGTGAGGACTTCCATCACCCGGCCGGATTTCGGATCGCGCACGCGGGCGGCCAGGGCGAGGGTGCCGTCGGTGTTGTTCAGAACATAGTTGTGATCGTAGCCTGAACCGACCTGGGCGATGCGGGCGCCGATGGTTGTGGGCTTGGTGAAATCGAGCGGAGTACCCGCAACGGCGCGGATCTCGCCGGTGGGGATCAGGGCGCTATCGGCGACGGTGTATTTGTCGGCAGTGAGCATCAGTTCATGATCGAGGACCTCGCCGCTGCCGGCGAGGTTGAAATAGGTGTGGTTGGTGAGGTTGACTGGGGTAGGCTGGTCGGTGGTGGCTTTGTAATCGATCTTCAATTCGTTCTTGTGAGTGAGGGTGTAGATGACGATGAGAGAGAGGTCGCCGGGGTACCCTTCCTCCTTGGCCGGGCTGAGATAGGTGAACATGACGCTGGGGCCATCTTTGCCTTCGACGGGGTGAGCCTTCCAGACGACCTTATCAAGCCGGCCATGGATGTGGTGCGGGCCGGCGTTCTTGGAGAGCTGGTATTCCACGCCATTGAGGGTGAACTTGGCGTTGGCGATGCGATTGGCGACCCGGCCGACGGTGGAGCCGAAAAGCGGGTTTCGCTCGACGTAGCTCTTCAGGTCGTCAAATCCGAGCACGACGTCGGCCACCTTGCCGTCCTTGTCGGGCACGTGCAGTTCGACGAGGGTGGCTCCATAGGTCATGACCTTGGTGGCCATGCCATGTGCATTGGTGAGGGTATACAGATCCACCACGGTGCCATTGGGCAGGGTGCCGAATTCAGTTTTGGTAATGTTCATAGTCGCCTTGCCTTCCGAAGAGGGCTGCTGAGCGGCGCTGGGCGTGGCACAGCAAGCCAAGGCCATGGTTCCGAGGGCAACCGAAGTCAAAAGACTTGCGAATTTCATCCGATGACTCCTGTGATGCGATTTACCCGGGTGGACGTGTCAGCCAACAGGCAACCTACCGGGCGGAAGCAAGTTCTGCAAGCTCAAAACGTGAATGATCAGCCGTGGATCGGATAGAATTCCGAAGCCCAATGGCCGCTATTTGAGAGGAAGGAATTATGCAACTGAAAAACAAGGTGTGTCTGGTCACCGGAGGTACGAAAGGGATCGGTGCCGCTACGGCGATTGCCCTGGCTGAACAAGGGGCGGATCTGGCCGTCGTCGCTCGCCATATGGATGCGGAGGCGAAGCAGACCAGCCGGCGAATCGAAGCCCTGGGGCGAAAGTGTCTCCTGATCTCCGCGGACATGGGCAAGCCAGATGATGCCACCCGTTGCGTCGAGCAGACGGCGGCACAATATGGAACCGTGGATGTGCTGGTCCACGCTGCCGGCGGCCCCGTGCCGGGCAGGTTGTTTGAGATTACGCCGCAGATGTGGCACAACACGTTCGATGTGCATGTGCATGCGATTTTCTATCTCTGTCGGGCGGCGATTCCGTTTATGAAAAAGAAGAAGGAGGGGGCCATTATTCTGGTCTCCTCCACGGCCGGCATCCGGGGTTTGAAGAACAATGTCGCCTATCAGGCAGCCAAGGGAGCGGTGCCGCAGATTACGCGGGCCCTGGCGTTCGAGTTCGCCGACGACAACATCCGCATCAACTGCGTCGCGCCCGGCGTCGTCCGCACGGCTTTCCACGACACGATGCCGCCCGAGGTAAAAAAGAACAATCTGGAGAACCGCATCCCGCTTCACCGCGAAGGTGTCCCCGAGCATGTAGCCACCGTGATCCGAGAGATGGTCACCAACGACTACATCACCGGCGAGACTTTCGTCATCGATGGCGGGCTTACCATGCGCATCTGCTAACTGAGGTGAACGCCATGAAATCCTTGATGCTCACGGACTATAAGAAGCTGCAGCTGGTCGATCTGCCCGTTCCCGAAGTTGGGCCCGAAGATGTGCTGATCCGCGTCAAAGCCTGCGGGATCTGCGGCAGCGATGTGCATGGGTATGACGGCAGCACCGGCCGGCGCATTCCGCCGATCGTGATGGGTCATGAAGCCGCCGGCGTCGTCGAGAAGGTCGGCAGCCAGGTGAAGCGCTTCCGCCCGGGCGATCGCGTGACGTTCGACTCGACGATCTACTGCGGCAAATGCCAATTCTGCGGCCGCGGGCAGATCAACCTCTGCGACAGCCGCCGCGTGCTCGGCGTCTCCTGCAGTGACTATCGCCAGCATGGCGCCTTTGCCGAGTTCGTCGTCGTGCCGCAGCGCATCACGTACAAACTGCCGGACACGATGAGCTTCGAGCAGGCCGCCATGATCGAAGCGGTCTCAATTGCCTTCCATGCGGTGAATCGCACGCCGCGAAAGCTGGGCGATTCCGCGGTGGTTGTCGGTGCCGGCATGATCGGTCTGCTCGTGATTCAAACCCTGCGACAAGCCGGCTGCGGCAAGCTGATCGCGGTGGATCTGGAGGAGCGCAAACTCGAACTGGCCCGCACGTATGGCGCCGACCATACCCTGAATGCCAAGGCTTCGGATGTGGTGGCGCAGATCCAGGATCTGACAGAAGGCCGCGGAGCGGACGCGGCATTTGAAGTGGTAGGGGCCCCGCCCTCGTTTCTGACGGCGGTGAATTCTGTCCGGAAGGGGGGCTCGGTGACACTCGTGGGCAATGTCTCGCCCAAGGTCGAGCTGCCGCTCCAGACGGTTGTGACGCGGGAGCTGACCCTCTACGGCTCGTGTGCTTCAGCCGGCGAATACCCCGCCTGTATCGATCTGATCGCCCGGGGCCGAATCGATGTGAATGGCTTCATCACCGCCACGCCGCCGCTGGAAGAAGGCTCGGCGTGGTTTGATCGCCTGTATCGTCAAGAACCCGGATTGATGAAGGTAATCCTCAAGCCCTGAAAAGTTGTCTCGCATCTCCCACGCCGGGTTCGGAGCGAAGCGACGACCCTAATATCTCCTTTCCCAAACCGCTTCCAAACGAGGTTGCCATGGAGAGAATCAAGACCGCTCTGATCGGCACAGGCAAGGTTGGCCATCTGCACGCCGCAGCCCTAAAAGCCACCCCCGAATCGCAATTCGTCGCGGTGTGCAGCCGGAATATTGAGCGAGCCAGAACCTTTGCCCAGAAGTATGGCGTCAAGGCTTACTCCGACGTGCAGGAGATGATCGTCGACTCAGGCGCACAGGCCGTCATCATCGGCACGCCGCACCCTAACCATGCCGAACCGACGATCCAGGCCGCTCAAGCCGGGGCGCACGTCCTGGTGGAAAAGCCCCTGGCCGCCTCGCTGACGGATTGCGATCGGATGCTGCAGGCTACTCGTGCTGCCAATGTGAAACTCGGCACCATCTCGCAGCGAAGGTTTTATGCCCCATGCCAGCGCGTACGGCGAGCCATCGACGAGGGGAGAATCGGCCAACCGATCCTCGGCACTGTCGCGATGTATGGTTGGCGCGACCAGGCCTACTACGCCAGCGACCCCTGGCGGGGCCAATGGCAAGCCGAGGGCGGCGGCGTGCTCGTCAACCAGGCTCCGCATCAATTGGATCTGCTCCATTGGTACATGGGCGAGCCCGATGAGCTGTCCGGTTATTGGGCGAATCTTAACCACCCGTATATCGAGGTGGAGGACACCGCTGTCGCCATCCTGCGTTTCAAGAATGGTGCCCTTGGCAACATCGTCGTGAGCAACTCTCAGAATCCCGCCCTTTTTGGCAAGGTGCACGTCCACGGCAGCAACGGCGCCTCGATTGGTGTGCAGACGGATGGCGGCGCCATGTTCATCGCTGGCATGTCCAACATCACGGAGCCCCCGGTCAACGACCTGTGGACCGTCGCGGGGGAGGAGCCCTTGTTGAAGGCTTGGCAGGAGGAAGACGCGGCCTTCTTCCGCTCCATCAACCCCATGGAGTATTACCATCGCCTGCAAATCCAGGATTTCCTGAAGGCCATCCTGCAGGATCGTCCGCCGGCGGTGACTGGCGAGGATGGCCGAAGAACGGTGGAGATCTTCACCGCGATCTATCGTTCGCAGCGAGACCGCAAGCCCGTGAAGTTCCCGCTGAAAGCCGAGGATGGGGGCGATTTGGATGGGCGACTGGCCCGATGATCGTCAATCGCAATAAACGGTGGACCGGCAAGCATTTACATCGCCGACCTTTTTTCCATTGGTTCCGGCTCGGTACCCGGATCTAAGATCGCAAGCAAAAAACATCCTTTAAGCGTGACAATTCCAGCTATTTTGCGATAATCGGGAGAAGCGGCGGTGTCGGATGTTCTTGGAGGCCTGCATGCCGCCGCGTTCGGAGGCGGGCATGGGGAGAATGCATCGGCTTGATCACTGCGCAGACCCGGACTCTGCCGTAGTAATCCGTCAGTTGTCGATTGGCAGATGGCGCTCGATTGCAGATCGAGCCGGGCCGCCCTTGGCCCGAAATCGTTCTCGTCAATTAACCCCTGACGTTTGGCCGATCGAACCCCTCGAAGCACGGCAATTCCTCGACGCCATTACCCCCGCCGGCCCCGAATTCCCCGTCAATACCCATACCAGCGGCTCACAGCAACTGCCCGCCATCGCCATGGCCGACGATGGCGACTTTGTTATCGTCTGGAGCGGAGCCGGCCAGGGTGATGACGCCGGTATCTTCGCCCAGCGTTTTGATGCCGCTGGGCAAAAACGCGGCGAGGAATTCTGCGTCAACACGCATACCGCCGGCTCGCAGACCGCCCCGGTCGTGGCGATGGATGCTGCCGAGAATCTCGTGATCGCCTGGTCCGGCGTTGGGCCCGATGATCCCGACGGCATCTACGCCCGGCGTTTCGACGCGACGGGAACGGCGCTCGGCGATGGCTTTCGCGTCAATACCTATACCGAGGGCAAGCAGCAGGCTCCGGCCATCACCTGCGCAGCCAATAGTGGGTTTATCATCGCCTGGGAAAGCTACGCCCAGGATGGGAGCAACTACGGCATCTATGCCCAACAATA
>JBLNDH010000072.1:0-6775 GCA_050261455.1 Bacillota bacterium | reverse complement strand
CACCGGCGGCGCCCTGCATCTGTACAGCTCCGATTACGGCTCCGAACAATTTGTCAGCGTCACCAGCGCCAGCGGCGCCTTCTCGGCCGCCGGCACCACCAAGGACAACGGCGCCGATGCCGTCGTCACCGTCAACGGGGCAACTGCCCAGGCCGATGGCTTGGCCGTCAGCTATCGTTCCGGCGACCTGGATGTGGAAGTGAATCTCGCTACCGCCGCCAACGTCGCAGGCAGCTATCGCTTCGACGTCACCGGTGGCGGGGCCACCTTCGCCCTCGGGGCCAAGGTCACCGAAACCGACAAGGCCGCTATCGGCATTGCCTCGGTGTCGACCGCCAGCCTCGGCGATAAGTCCACCGGCCTGCTCCTCACGCTGGGCAGCGGTGGCACGAACTCCCTGAACAGCGGCAATCTGGTTACCGCCCAGAAGATCGTCGATAAGGCCATCAAGCAGGTCAGCCAGTTGCGTGGTCGCCTGGGTGCCTTCCAGAAATTCACCATCGGGTCCACCGTGAACAACCTGGGTGTTGCCTTTGAAAACGCGTCCGCCGCGGAAAGCGCCATCCGCGATACGGACTTCGCGGAGGAAACCGCCGCCATGACGCGGAATCAGATCCTCAGCCAAGCTGCCACGACCGTGTTGACGACGGCCAACGCAAGCCCTCAGAACGCCCTCTCGCTGCTGCGCGGATGAGAGGGTATATGAGGCTCGTTAGGGATTGAGACGCCCAGTCGTTTTCCACAAATCCTATCACCCTCGGCCCGATTGGCCGAGGGTGTTCTTTTTGCGCTGCCTCCCATCCCAAATCCCCGTTTGCAGGCCGGCTTCCCCGGGGGATGATGTCCAGCGACATGAGCTCCCAACTAAGCTCCGACTCTCCGGCGTCTCATCCAACCCAGGCGCCGTTGCCCGGAGCCCATCGCGCACTGGGCCTGTTGCTACTGATCAACATGTTCAACTACATCGACCGCCTGGTGCTGGCGGCGGTGTTGGTCAGTATCGGAAACGAACTTCTGGCCGGCGATCCCCTCATCGACACGCGAAAAGGCTGGCTCACCACCGCCTTCCTCTTCAGCTATATGATCGCATCCCCGCTTTTCGGCTGGCTGGCCGATCGAATTTCCCGCTGGATCCTGATCGCGTTCGGCGTCCTCCTCTGGAGCCTGGCCAGCGGCGCCTCAGGCTTGGCCGGCTCCTATGGCGCGCTCCTGACTACTCGCCTGTTCGTCGGCATCGGCGAAGCTGCCTATGGCCCGGTCGCGCCGGCGCTGATCTCCGATCTGTACCCCTTGGTCTGGCGCGGCAGGGTGCTCTCCTGGTTCTATATGGCCATCCCCGTCGGCAGCGCCCTGGGCTACCTGCTGGGCGGCCTGGCGGCGGCTTGGGGTCACTGGCGCTGGGCATTCCTCGCCGTCGTGCCTCCAGGGATTGTCCTGGGTTTGCTTTGTTTCCTCATGCCTGACCCGAAGCGTGGCCAAGTCCGCTGCACAGCCACCCCCTCCCCTCGCCCAAGCCTTCGCGAGTATCTCCAACTCCTGCGCAATCGCTCCTACGTGCTCAACTGCCTCGGCATGGCCGCTCTGACCTTCTCTATCGGCGGCGTGGCCCAGTGGATGCCCAATTACGTCCAGGCCTACCGACACTGGGGAGACGAAGGCTCCGTCAACATCATTTTCGGCACCATCACCGCGTTCACCGGCCTGATCGGAACCCTCCTCGGCGGCATCACCGGCGACCACCTCCGCAACAAGCTCCCCGGCGCTTATTTGTTCGTCTCCGCCCTGGGCCTCTTCGCCGCTTTCCCCTTCTTTGTTCTCATGCTGTTCGTGCCATTCCCCTGGGCCTGGGCATTTGTCCTGCTGGCCGAATTCTTCCTGTTTTTCAATACCGGACCGAGCAACACCGCCTTGGCCAACGTCACGCATCCCTCCGTTCGGGCCACCGCCTTTGCCCTGAACATCTTCTTCATCCACATCGTCGGCGACGCCATCTCTCCACCCATCATCGGACTACTGTCCGATCTGACCGGCGGCAACATGAACGTCGGCTTCGCGTCCGTCGGGATGATGATCCTTGCCGGCAGCGTCTTCTGGTTCTGGGGGGCCCGCTACTTGGATCGAGATACGATGGCCGTCGCCGATCCCCTCATTGATTCCCCACCCTGCCAGCCCCATTAACCCGCACGCTTCAACCCGCCTTCGTTTCATCGGTCGGAGTTTTCACTGGTTTTGGAAACAAAGGAATCCCAACCTGTCAAGTTGTCACACTCCGCCATCGCCCCGACAGATTGTCTCACACCTGGCCGCACCTCGCTTCTCGGCACTCAACCCAGCAAATCCCCCACGGGATTCGCAGGATCACGCAAGGAGCTCTCGAGGCCATTCACATTCAGCCGGCGATCTACCAGTTCCCGCAGGACCTCGTCCTCGCCGCTGTGATTCACCGCCAGCACTTGCGAAACCCGGCCGTCGCTCGCCACACCGATCTCCACGAAATCCGCGTTCTCCACGCTCGTATTGCCTCGAACAATCCGCCGTTCGATGTGCCGCCATTCCCCCCACACCTCCAGCCTTGCTCCCAGTGCTCCGCTGGAATAGTGGTTAACTCCCGCGTACCGTTCGTCGCCGCCGGCCATGTTGGCACCCGCCACGTGCCCCATCAGCATGGCCGCTTCCCAATGATCGATCCAACGGTGTTTGCCAAACAGCGGATCGTAGACAACCGCACAATCTCCGGCCGCGTAAACGTCGGGATGGCTCGTGCGGCAATGGTCATCCGTCAGGATCGCCTTCTCGGCCGCAATTGGCGTCCCACGCAGAATCTCTTTATTCGGGTTGATCCCAATCGCCGGCACGACGAAATCCACCTCGAGCGTGCTGCCCGTTGACAGCACCGCTCGCTGAACCCGGCCATCGCCCTCCAGACGCAACGGCACCACCTGCAGATGCAGGTGCACGCCCTGGCTTTCCAGATACCGCATGATGAACCGACCGGCCGTCTCCCCGGCAAAACGCGCCCACGGATAGGCTTCCGGCACCACCAGATCCACCCCCAGACCCGCCTGCTTCAGCGATCCCGCCAGCTCAACTCCCAATAGGCCGCCGCCAATTACCAGGGCCCGCCCTCGCCCGCTTGCATGCGGCCGCCCCTCCTGGCGCGCTTTTTCAATGGCATTGCACAACCGCTCAGCGTCATCCAGTGTTCTGAGGTAATAGACGTTCGCCATTTCCGCACCGGGGATCTTCAGGTGCACCGGCGAACCACCCGTCGCGATTAGCAGCTTCGTAAACCCGATCTCATCCCCGCTATCGAGCGTAACGGTCTGCCTCGCCATATCCAGCCGCGTGGCCCGCCGACTGGTCTGCAGTTCAACCTGCTGTTCCGCAAACCATTCATCGGGCACCGTGAACAGCGCTGCACGCTCCTTGGCCCCCAACAGAAATTCCTTGTTGAGCGATTGACGCTGATAAGGCCGATTCACCTCTTGCCCAACCAGCAGCGCCGATCCTTCACGATCACGCTCCCGGATGGCTTTCACTGCGGCACTGCTGGCCACGCCTCCGCCGATCAGCACGTATTTCACATGCGGGATATTCATGGAACATTCCTCCCGCTCGTCCGCTCTTCAAATTCCACACGCGCCTGGACAACGATCACACACTCCAACTGCCTGTGTTCCAGCACGCAATGGCTCATCTAACCGATTGATGCGCCTCGGACGCAATCCTCGGACCAACGCTGCATCAACCCGCTGTCCCCTCGTCGGCCAACCCATTCCAGCCTGACACACGGACCTTCTGCCCCGGCCTTTTTTCATTCGATTACAGACCTCGGCCGGTGAACCGCGCCCTCTCTGTATTCTAGGTTCCAATCATCTGGGAAATACAAATTCCCCTGCACAGGCAATCCGTGCCACGAAGCTCCCTTTTCGCTGCATTAGCCGCCTCGGAACAATCGGTTTCATTGTCGTGCGGTTTCCCAGCTGGCCTTTTCCACCCAATCGAACCGCCTCGTCCGTTTTGCGGGCCCGCCTTCTCGTCCAGCCGTAGCAAATCCCGCCCGCCCCTCTACAATTCTCCCTGTGTCGAGCCTCGTCGATGTTACCAACCTCGATTTCGCCTACGGCCAGCAGCTCGTGCTCAAGCAGATCAACCTGCCCATCGAGCAGGGCAGCACCCTGGGCATCATCGGGCCCAACGGCGGTGGTAAAACCACTCTCCTGCGCCTGCTGCTCGGACTGTATCGCCCAACACGCGGCCAAATCCTCATCGCCGGGCTCACCCCGCAACAGGCCATCGCTCGCGGCGATCTTGTGGGTTATCTGCCGCAGGCTTACTCCCTGCCACGGGATTTCCCCATCACTGTTCGCCAGCTCGTCCGCTTGGGTCTGGTCGGCAAGACTGGCATGCTCCGACCCTACAGCTCCCAGGATCTGGAATTCGTCGAATGGCTCCTGCAGCGTGTTGGAATCGCTGAGCTGGCTAACCGTCCCGTCGGTTCCATCTCCGGCGGCCAGCAGCAGCGAGCCCTCATTGCCCGCGCCCTGGCCCCCAAGCCCAAGCTCCTGCTGCTCGATGAGCCCACCACCGGCATCGACCACTCCGGCCGGCAACGCTTTCTGGATTTCCTTCTGAGCCTCAAACAGGAACTGCAGCTCACGGTCGTGCTGGTCACCCACGACCTGCAGATCGTCGCCGCCATGTGCGATCGCATTGCTTGCCTGAACGTCAAGCTCCATTACCACGACGTTCCCGAGCGGCTCCCGGCCGATCTCGCTCAAGAATTCTTTGCCTGCGACCTGAATGTCGCCGGCCTGACCATTCCTCAAGCCGGTCTGGTCCCGGGATTGACACAACGCCTGCGTCCATCGCTCCAAACCCACGATCCTCAATCGAGCTGATTCTGACGCTGTAAATCGAGTCTATGACTATCTGATAAGGTTTATTGATGCTGGCCATTGCATCCCTCCAAACCGCTTTGATCACCGCCGCTGCCATGGGCATCGCCTGCGCGGTACTGAGTGTCATCGTCGTTCTCCGCCGCTGGGCGTTCATCGGCGAGGGCATCGCCCACGCCGGCTTCGGCGGCGCCGGAACCGCCTGGATCCTCTCGCTTCTCCTGCCCTCCTCGGCTTTTCTGGCCAGCCAGAACGGCATCTACCTGGTCGCCGTCGTTTTCTCCATCTGCATGGCCTTGGGCATCGGATGGCTCACCCGACGCGAACAGGTGCGTACGGACACCGCCATCGGGATCTTCCTGGTTGCCACTCTGGCCTGGGGCTTTATCGCCTATGGCATCTACACCCAAGCCCACGGCGGCCAAGCCCCCCCCGGCTGGGATGACTACCTCCTTGGCCACATGAGCCTGCTGCCGGCCACCTACATGGCCGGGGCCCTCGGCATCTGCGCCGCCGTGCTCGCCGTGGTCATCTTTCTCGGCAAAGAGATCATCCACTACTGCTTCGACCCGGAACTGGCCACCGTTTCCGGCATCCATGTCGGCTTCATCCACTACCTGCTGATCTTCATGCTCGCCGTCACCATCGTGCTCGGCATGCGCCTCATGGGCAGCCTGCTGGTTACGGCGCTGCTCGTCCTCCCCGGTGCTACGGCGCTGCTGTGCAGCCGGCGCATCGGGTTCGCCATAGCCATTGCGGTTTTCGTCGGCTTTCTCGGTGCCGTGGCCGGCACCCTCATCAGCGCCCGCTGGCATTTCATCCCCGAAGGCCCCGCCATCGTCTTCGCCCTGATCACCCAGTTCGCCGCCGCCTATCTCTACAAACGCATCCGATCCCGATCCTCAACCCCTGTCTCATAAGCCTCTCGCTCAAACGGATTGTCTCGATACGCTTGTCCCCCGCGCAGTAGCGCCAACGCACTCCCCAGGAGGTATGCCGGTACAAAGAAAGGCCCCCAGCGCTCGCACTGCCGTACATGCACCCGCTCATGCGCTCGGCTCCACTCCAGCGACGTCGGATCCTGCCCTAAAACCACATGTCCCAAGGTCATCGCCGAGGCTCCCCCGGGTAGCAGCGTACAGCGTCGCAGCAGAAATCGGACCGCGCCCCCATGCACCTCCAAGACCCCATCCACCCAGCGGATGCCGCCCCTGCTGACCAGCGCCAGGGGTACGAACACCAGTCCCAGCGCCGTCGTCGGTGCCGCCCACAGATAAACCCAAAGTCTCCGCAGCATCGCAATCGCCTCCCATGCTCCTTGGCATATGCATCCCCAAATCCTCCCCCTTCCTGATCCCCGTCCCGTAATGCGCCCGTTCTCAACAGTGCCAGTGGGCAACCCGTGGATAACCTGCCGGTGATTGGCGCCTGGACAGCGCCAGAGTCCGCTCGAATCGACAGCTCGGCCTTTTTCCACCGTACCCCGGTCGCCAGCTCAGCCCATCCGCCGGTGTCGCGCCAACGCCACCAACAACTTATCCACAAGCATTCTCATTGAAAAACAGTCATAAATTCTTAAATAAAAGAGACTTAAAAAACACAAGCGGAAGTTTTCCACAATGCGCCAATCCCTATCATTACTACGTCTGTCTTTAGATTTTTAAAATACCTTAAGTACAGTTACACTTGCCACATCTGGCATGCGATCTAGTATTGCTCTCAGGCACTGCTCCATCGCTGTCGGGAGGAAAGGTCAGGCTCATGAAAGTCATCTGCAATCGTGGTGCACTATTAGAAGCGCTTATGGTCGCTGGCAACGTCGTTGCCGCTCGAACCCCCAAACCCGCCTTGCAGTGCGTTAAGCTGGCAGCCAATGG
>JBLNDH010000071.1:0-5316 GCA_050261455.1 Bacillota bacterium | reverse complement strand
CGATGATGGCGCATCAGTTTGGGGCGACGAATGTGGTGTCGGTGTTGGGGACGGCGATGACGGAGCAACATGTGGGGTTGTTGCGGCGGTTTGCCGATCGAATTGTGCTCCTGTTCGATGCCGACAATGCGGGGGATGCGGCGGTGGATCGGGTGGTGCAACTGTTTTTAACGCAGCCGATTGAGATTGCGGTGGCGTCGATGCCGGACGGGCTGGATCCGGATGAGTACTTGCTGAAGTACGGATTGGAACAGTTTGATCGTCTGCTGGCCGAGGCGACGGATGCCTTGACCTATGCGTGGAAGCAGCTGAGCCGGCGGTTTTCGAATAGCAGTGGCTTGACCGATCGGCAGAAGGCGGCGGAGGAATACCTGGGATTGTTGGCCAAGGCGGCCGAAGGCGGCCCGATCGATGCGATTCGGTTGGGCTCGGCCCTGGCGCGCGTGAGCCGGCTTACTGAAATTCCGCTTGAGGAGTTGCACGCGCGTTGCAAGCCAAAACGGAATCATCGGGGAATTCCCGGTGGGCCAACGCAAAATATCGAGGGTGCGGCCCATAGCGCAGATGACGCTATAGGGAAAGGCGCAGATGAGCCGTTGCCCAGTGCCCGAGCGTTGGCGGAACGCTGGATCCTCGGGGCGCTTTTGGTTAAGCCCCGGCAGTGGCAGGAAGTACAAAAGAGTGTGGGGCCAGAGGACTTTGCCGAACCCGCCCGACGGCGTCTGGCCGAACGCTACTGGGAGTATCAACGAGACGAAGGTGGAGCAGTATTTAATGAGTTCTTGGCCAGCTTGACAGAGGAACCGATGAAGGTGCTGGCCATAGAATTGGCGGAAGAGTCCGAAGAACTAGACGATCTTGATGCCCGTTTGACGGGTGCGTTGGAACATTTAGCTGAATTGCGTCGTAGTCGTTTGAGTCAGGAAACGCTAAATGCGCTGTTGCGTTCTAAAGACCAGCCTTTGACGGCGGAAGAAGAGATTGATCTGCTGAGGCGGGTGGCGCAAACCAAGAAAACTCCTGATACCCGGTCCATTGGGCCGCGTATCGATTAATAGCGGCACGGCTTGCGGGCTGTGCAATTGTCGGGTTGGCACTTCAAGGGTGCGTCCGGCGTGGGCAATTGACGAATGTCGCGTTACAGGGATCGGAAACGGCTCCGAGGTCCTTGGCCCGCTTTGCGTTGTCCAGAATCCCCAGCCAGATTGGGGATGGTTGAGTATGGAAGTGGTGTGAAGAGCGATGGCCATTGAAACTCCGTTGATTGGTTCCGGTTCGCAGGAAGAGGTTGATCTGCGCGTTACCGCGTTGATCGATCTGGGCAAGTCGCGTGGTTATCTAACCTACGATGAGCTCAATGAACGCCTCCCTGACGAGGTGGTGTCTCCTGACAAGCTCGATTCGCTGCTGATGATGATCGATGAGATGGGAATCAAGCTCATCGATGACATGGACGTGCCCGAATTTCAGCAGAAGAGCGTCAAGGCCAAAGGCGTGGCGATCACGACTCTGCTGCCAACAGGCAACAAAGGCGCGGACACCCTGCCGGCGGATGAGCCGCGGCCGGAAGAACTGGCAGCCGAAGAAGAAGAGGAAATCGATCTGAACCTGGAGGAGGAGCTGGCCGAGGCGTCCAGCAAGCGGATCGACGATCCGGTGCGGATGTACCTCACGCAGATGGGTGAAATCCCGCTGCTGACGCGCGAACAGGAAATCGCGCTGGCCAAGAAAATCGAAATTACCCGCAAGATCTTCCGCTCCCGTGTCCTGGAAAGCGATTACTGCCTTCAGCAGGCCGTGGAAATCCTGCAGCAGGTGGACGATGGCGATCTGCCGTTTGATCGGACGATGAAGATCAGCACGGCCGAGGACCAGGCGGATAAGAACACGATCGGGCAGCGCATCCCGATGAACCTGGATTCGGTGCGGCAGATGCTGGCACGCAACCGGCAGGATTGGGAATCGCTCCGGCCCGTCAAGAACAAGAAAGAGCAGCAGGATCTGCTCCTGGCGATTCGCCGGCGGCGCCGTCGCGGCGTGAAGCTGCTGGAAGAATTGTCGCTGCGGACGAGCAAAGTGACGCCCCTGATGAAGAAGCTCTCGAGCATCTCGATCAAGATGCTGGAGCTGGAGGAACGGATTGCGGAGCTGAGCAAGCTGCGCGATCCGGGCGAAGACCTGGAGGTCTGCCAGCAGGAGTTGGCGGGGCTCGAGGACCTGGTGCTGGAGAACGCCGAGGACCTGCACAAGCGGGTTGTGGCGATCCGCAAGATCTACAACAAGTACGAAGACGCCAAGCGGAAACTGTCCGGCGGCAACCTGCGGCTGGTGGTCTCCATTGCCAAGAAGTACCGCAACCGTGGCCTCTCGTTCCTGGACATCATTCAGGAAGGGAATACCGGCCTGATGCGGGCGGTGGACAAGTACGAATACCGCCGGGGGTACAAGTTCAGCACGTACGCCACGTGGTGGATTCGCCAGGCGATCACGCGGGCCATCGCCGATCATGCCCGGACGATTCGGATTCCGGTGCACATGATCGAGACGATGAGCAAGCTGCGCAACATCTCCAAGCAGATCATGCAGGAGGTGGGGCGCGAGCCGACCATCGAAGAAATCGCCAAGCGGGCCAAGATGAGCGTCAGCGAGACGCGGCGCGTGCTGAAGATCTCGCGGCATCCGATCTCGCTGGATCGCCCCGTCGGCGAATCCGAAGACAGCTACTTCGGCGACTTCATCGAAGACGAGAAGGCCGAGAACCCGGTCGAAAGCGCCACCCAGGAGATGCTGAAGGACAAGATCGAGCAGGTGCTCAAGACGCTGACCTACCGCGAGCGTGAGATCATCAAGCTCCGCTACGGCATCGGCGATGGCTACACCTACACGCTGGAAGAAGTGGGGCGGATCTTCAAGGTCACCCGCGAACGCGTGCGGCAGGTGGAGGCGAAGGCCATCCGCAAGCTGCAGCATCCGGTGCGGGCCAGGAAGCTCGAGGGCTTCCTCCCCGGCGGGGTGGTGCGAGGATAGTGGCTAGTTGATAGTGGATAGAGAGAAGGAAGGGCGGCCGAAAAGGGCCGCCCTTTTTGATTGGGCGAGAGACATGGTCACCGGAGGTGACCACGCCGCGGTTGCGCGAGGATACAGCACTGCACATGGGGTTCATTTGACTGGGGTGAGGCGTGGTCACCTCTGGTGACCATGTTGCTGGGAGCGTGTGTAGCGAGGGTAGGGGAGGTCGGTCAGGAAGGCGTGGAGCTCCTGGGCACGGGCGATGGCTTTGGTCATGTCTACGTTGACGCGGGTGTGGGGGTAGTCTTGCCAGTTTTGAACGAGGCCGGTACGGGCGGATTGGAGGAGGGTGTAGCGGTAGGCACGCTGGGCTTGGAGGGGGTCGCGGATGCAGCCGTCGAAGTAGTCCTGGTTGCCGGGGGAACGCCAGAAGGGGACGTGGCGGATACCCAGATGCTTCAGGACGAGATGGGCGATTGAGCCGTGAAGTTGACGCATCATTTGGCCGAGGTGAGGGCCGATGCGGAGGTAGCCGAGGGTGTGATAGTGGTTGTTCATGAGGGTGGTGACCCAGGGGATGAAGCCATAGAGTGCGGTGTAGTGGTTGAAGCGGTCCCAGAAGATGGACTTGGCGGGGTCGGTTGAAAACGCGGGGAAGCCGTCGCGGACCTTGGAGGTGATGAAGTAAACGGTGTTGTTGCGATACCAGTGCTCGAAGCGATGCCGGTTGTGGTGGAATTCGTGGCGGGTGTAGGAGGACTTGCGGAAATGGGGCATAGAGGGCTCCTGCGACTTGGGTAGACGTGGTCACCAAAGGCGACCATGCCGCACAGCTCTGTTTTTGATAGCGGGACTTCGGGGTAAGGGGCACGCAATCTTGAGGGGAAAAAAGTTGATGATTCCTAATTTTTTACGAACAAACTTGCTCCCCGAGCGTACATACCCACATAGCGGATCGTCCGCTTGCCTCCATTCGTGCGGAGGATGCTCTTTTCCAATTGAATAGGCCCAGCGCGAAAAATAAATCGCGCCGCCAAATGTGTTTGGGGAACTCTGGCCCAGACTGTCGGATTCCCAAATTCTGGCCGGCCCCGAGCTTGGGCTGAATTGCCCATAGCAGGCTCTCGCCCGACAGGGTGGTCGGCGGGTGGCTCCAGGTGGTCGGCGGTGGTCGGCGGTGTGCTCGGAGTGGTTCTGGAGAGGTCTCCCGGTGGACCCACCGTGGATCAAGATTCGCAGTCTCGATTCACGCCGATTGGCGGGTGGGGGCGGAGTGCCAGGCGCGGGCGATTCGTTTTTGGATCCGCCAGAGGTTGCCCAGGTCGCGCTTGGTCAGTTCCAGGCCGAAGGTGCGGCTGGCGCTGGTGAATTCCAGAGCGATGAACTCGCGATTCATGATCTGCAAAAGCCTGGCGGTAATCTCCAGGGGGCCGGCAGGGAGGGCGGCGTGGGCCGACTGGGCGAGCTCGGTGAGTCTGCCCAGCAGATCGACGCGGCTGACAATGGACGGATCAAGTCGAAGGTCGAATGCGCTATCCATAGCTCCATCCCTCGTAGACTTGCGGCGTCGCCCGGGCGCCGCTGCAGACGATTGGTTCTGCCAACAATAGGCAGGTCCCCAGCCTCCGGCAAATGATGAGGCAATGTCCCGATCGATGGGCTCGCGGTGGAAACCCACTTTCGAAACCGCCTATCCGTGCGTTGCCGAAGGAATCGAGAACCTGCCGAGACCTGATTTGTATAAGCTTGTGCGATTGTAATTCAAAGAGGGGTCTTTGTGTCAATGTGAGAATTTTAGATGGAAAGAGAACGCCGGGGAGGCGAGGATTGCGGATCAATATGGGACGGGTAGACGGCGGACGTGGAATTGCGGTAGAAACAGCAGCCACAACGGGTTCGCTGAAGCGGGCCGGGCGAGCAATGCCGAACGGTACGGAGTGCCAGATGCCAAGCGTCGAGTTTGCTTATCGCAGTTACGATCCGAATGGGGTGGTGCGGCCGACGGCCAGCCGGGTGCTCGATACCTTGCGAACGACGGGACACCTGGGGGAGGTGGCGGAGAGCTTGTATCAAAATATTTCTCGACAGCAGGAGAAGAGCCGAATGGTCTTGTCGGTGGAGGAGGAGCCGCCGGTGGCCATTGAGTATGCGCGACTGGAAAAGGGGCTGGGAGTGGGGCAGCTTACGCGCGGGCCGATCGGGGCGGTGGTGGTGATTCTGGGAGTGAATGCCCGCCTGGTGGGGCCGGATTTGCAGGCGTTGCAGGCGCGATTGGAACAGGCCTATCCGCAGGCGCAGTTTGGCCCG
>JBLNDH010000070.1:0-8110 GCA_050261455.1 Bacillota bacterium | reverse complement strand
GTATTGCACCGGGGTCCAGTAGTCGCGCAAGGGCCCGAAGCCATAGATCCCGAGTTTCACGTCCGACCGCTCGTCACGTACCCAATCGATGATCTGCCCCAACTTCTGCATCGTGGCTTGCACCTCCGCTGGCGAACTCGAGCGGATGTCCACCGGCCAGTGTTCGATGTCAATGATCAGCACTTGGCCCGCATCCGACGCCATGCGGGCGATGTTGCGAGTGGCCTTCTCATTGGGCGTAGTCATATCGTAGCCGCCGGCGGGGTTGTCGGCACGCCAGAAGAACGGCCCACCAATGACCAGGGGCGTCTGAATTCCATAGGCCGACAGGTCCGGCTTGTTGGTGAAGTACGTGTTCTCATACACCACGAACTGCTTGGCCGCCGGTGCCACAGGGACCGTTCCGCCGCCATCCGTACCATCCTGGCTTCCCGTTTCGTCGTCATTCTGCGGATTGGTCTCCGAATCGCCCGGCGGAGTCTGCGTGCCCGAGTCGGTATCGCCCGAGCCGTTACCGCTTCCGGAATCTGTTTGCTGTCCCGAACTGTCGTTGCCCGACTGGTTTCCGCCGGTGTCGTTCTGCTGCCCGGAGCCACCCTGACCGTTGTCCGAACCACCCGAACCATTGTCGGTCCCAGGATCGGGGGATTCATCGTTCCCGCCATGATCCTTCACTACCGGCCTCACAACGGTATTCTTCCCCGGCCCCCCGCGTGCGACCATGGAGGCGGTGATCGGATCACCCGACTCGGCAAAAGCAATGCGATCGTTGCCGGGTCCGCCGTAAACCACGATCTTGTCGATTCCCTCTCGCAAGAACGACCATTGGGTGCCATTCACACTAACGACGTACCAATCGATCCCCACCGACGTCACCGTCAGCTTATCATTCCTCGCGGTGCCTGAGACCGTCAACACGCCGTCATCCGCGTACACCGCCGCCGTTTGCCATGCCTTGTCCTTTCCGCCAACCCCTCGCGGATTGACGGTCGATTTGTCCTTGCCCCAATTGGCCAGTGCGTCCCGCCCCACGCCGGCAGCCAGCACATTGATCCCGTTTCCTCCATCCAGCGCATCATTGCCGTGGCCGCCCAGCAGCGTATCGTTTCCATTGCCACCCTTGATCGTCACGCTCGTATTCAGACTGCTGGCATCGATCAGATCGTTGCCCTTTCCCCCAAGCCACACCTCGATATCGTCGCTGAAGAAATTGACCGTCCGATCGCCGATAATGTCATTCGCCTTATCGTCGATGGTGATGTCCACTTTCTTGGCAAATCCCGAGAAGTCCGCCGTATCAATCCCCCCGCCGCCGATCAGCGTGTCGTTTCCATCTCCCGGAATCAGCGTGTCCTTCCCCGCCTCCCCCATCAGCACATCATCCGCGCTGCCACCCATGATCACGTCGTTTCCGCGCCCACCTCTGACCACCACGGGGATATCCACGCTGCGATCGACCTTGATCACGTTGTTCTTCGAGTTGCCGATAATCTCCATACTCGTGGCATCGCAGTACAGGATCGTATCGGCGGTGTTCGAACGCATCTTCAGGTAGCCGTACTCGAACACAAACGTGATCGTGGTAGCATTTGCGTCGGCCCGGTAGGTGTACGCCGTCAGGAGTTGCCGCTCTTCCAACTCCTCGCACACGGCCGCTGCCGCCCGCGCCATGGTTCGCTTCTGCGACCCTTGATGACTTCCGCGACTGCAAATGCCCTTTACGCTCCACATGGTGCATTCTCTCCCAGAGGACTGCGTTTCCAACAATGGCACCCTCCCGGGCACCCATCGTCGTGTCAGTCACAGGCCACTCGCGACATCCCGCCTCCGCTCGTCTCCGCATGGGCACACGCCCCGAATTCGTCAGAACATCGCGTGTTTGCCTGATCCTTCCCTATTTCAGCCAACTACCGTGTTTTGACTTACGATACATCCCCAAGGGCGGCAAACGCTTTCCGCGCATTTTCCCGACGTTGCCCCAGTTACCCAGATCCGCAGTAACAACCGCCCGCCCCTTCCGGAAAGGGCATCGCGACCCGTTGCAGAAATGTCCAACTGATTATGAGACTTTGCCGCCCCGCACATACACCCATGAGCCCCGCACCAGGCCCAGTATCCGCCCCTGCAGCTCCCGCCACGGCTCCCAGGCCATCCACCGGATCAGCGGCACATAGAACGCCGCGCTCAGCACCAGGATAAGCACTATCCGAATGACCTGCCGAAGCGACGTATGCTCCATCATGGGCACCTGCCGCCCGATAAGCGCCGCTCCCGCCACCGCCCCGGCACCCGCCGCCAAGGGCGCCAGATAGACCCGCCACACATCCCCCCAGCGCCCGCCGCCCGGGCGAATCGCCACATACATGAACACCGGGCCTACCAGCATGAAGTACAGCATGACCGCCGCGGCGACATTCACCGCGGCCTCGATTCCCTTGCTCCAGAAGGAGGCCCCTGCGACCATTCCGATAAACACAACGGCATTGATGGCACTGGTGACCAGGTACGTTCCAAAGCGCCCTTGAGCCTGCATCAGGCTTCCCGCCGGCGATGCCACCAGCCGAATTGCCATCCCTAGGCTGAGCAGTTGCAGCACGCGAATGGCCGGATACCACCACGAATTGAACAGCAGCGCGATGCCCGGCCCCGCCAAGGCCGCCTGCACCAGGCACAACGGCACCCCCACAATCGCCAGCACCCGGGCGGCGCGCAGGAATGCCCCCGTCTGATGCTGCCGATCCTGCTGCAGCTTGCTCAGTGCCGGGAACAACACCCCCGTGAGGTTGTTCGTGAACACCTGCATCGTCTGGATCGACAAGTTGAACGCAAAGAAGTAGATCCCCACCGTCTTGGCGTCGTGCATCAACCCCAGCACGATGTAGTCGCCCTGCCACGTGAGAACCACGAAGAAACCCGCCAGGAACAGCAGCACGCTGTCATTCAACAGGAATCGCCAGCGGCGGAAGTGAGGCCTGCGATGGATCTTCACCCGAGCCGCCGACCACAAAAGTGCTAATCGAACCCCCACGATGATTGGCTGGGGCAGCACAAAGCTGTACGCCCCCAGCTTCCAGTGCGCGAACAGCACGCTGAGCCCCATCGTCCCCACCGCCGTTATCCACCGGACAACGGCCAGGTATCGGAACCGCAGCTCACTGGTCAGATAGGCATCGGGCACGACATCCAACCCGCCGAACGGCGCCACCGCGGCCAATACCAATATCAAACCGATGAGCTCCGGCTCCTCGTACATCCACGCCGCCACCGGCGCCGCAATGGCCATCGCCACCGCCCCCACGCAACCGAGCGTTAGCGACATCCAGAACGCGGGATTCCCCCAACGATCAAAATGCCGATGGCGGTGAATCAGGATCTCCCGCAGCCCCGCCTGCTGCAGCAACGCAGCGAAGGCCGTCACGGTGTATGCCAGCCCAATCAGCCCGAAATCCTCCGGACTCAACAGCCAGGCCAGCATAACCTGCCCAGCCATGTTGACCAGTTTCGAGCCGACAGTCTGAGCCATGAGCCAGAAGAATCCGGAGACGGTCTTCTGTCCCAGTGTCCGCCCTTGCAACCCTGATCCGCCGGGCTGAACCGTTTGATTGATTAAGGCGTTCGTCTGTCGCAAGCGCGGCCGAACATATCACCGTCCAACCCCGGCGATAACGCCCATTCCGCGTGGGATTCCAAAGCTCTTGCTTAGGCTTTGACGAAGCGATGTTCGGTACCCGCCCGCAGCCGGGCAATGTTGCTCCGGTGCCGGAAGACCACCAATCCCGCAACCACAATCAGGAAGACCAGCAGCGGCAATCGCTGCCCCATTGGGTCCCAGCGGCAAGCCAGCGCCACCGACAGGAAGAAAACCGGCAGGGATATGGCCGCCAGCATCGATGCCAGCGACACATACCGCCAAATCGCGAACACGATCAACCACAACACAATGCTTCCGATCGCCGGCAGCGTGTAATACGGGAACAGTCCCAGGACCACCCCTGCAGCCGTCGCCACCCCCTTGCCTCCCTTGAACCCCAAGTAGATCGGGAACATATGACCAACAATCGCCGCGAAACCGACGAGCAGCCACAGCACATACGTCAGCCGATCATAGTTCCCGCCTCGCAGAATCCACGCGGCCCCAAGCATGGGCACCAACGACTTCAGCAGATCCAACGTGAACACCAGCGCGAAATACCGTCCTCCAAGCAGTCGGCCAACATTGGTCGCGCCGATATTCCCGGAGCCTGCCTTCCGCGGATCAACGCCCTTGGCCAGCCCCACGATCAACCCAAAAGGGATTGAACCCAACAGATACGCCACGGGGATCAGGAGGCACAAAAGGACTTGGTCGCGCGTCATGACGTGACGTTTTACCCGATCCGCCCATCTGTGTCTCGTACCTCGCCACTCACGCAACACCCTCGCCAAGCTTGGGCACCAGTTCCGCCGCGCGTCCATACAACGCCACGGTGGCACAGTCATCCAGCGGCCCGGGCTCCAGGTTCACCATGATCACCTCGCCACCCCGGGCCGCCAAGTGAACCAGCCCCACGGCCGGCCACACTTCACCACTCGTGCCAACCACCAGCATGACATCGGCCTCGCGAGCCGCCTGCTCCGCCAGCTGCCAAACGTACTCATCAAGCTCCTCGCCGAACCAGACCACATCCGGCCGCACCCACTGGCCACACCGAGGACACTTGCGAAGCTTCGGCAGGTGTTGAAAGTCCACCGCTTCGCGGTACTCACACGACGAGCAGCGGTCCTGCGCCAAGGAGCCATGCAGCCGCAGCACGATCGCTTCCTGCGGCGCCACCCGTTCATGCAAACCATCGACGTTCTGCGTGATGACAATCGCTCGCTTTGCCTGTTGCCATTGAGCGATGGTCCGATGCGCTGCATTGGGCTCAATCGACAGCAGCTGCGAGCGACGCCATGAGTACCAGTCGTACACCAGCTGCGGATCGGCACGAAAGCCTTGAGGCGTCGCCAACTGAGCGGCATCGTACTTGCCCCAGAACGATTCCCCACTATGCCCCCGGAACGTCGGCACGCCGCTATCAGCGGAAACGCCCGCGCCCGTAAACACGACCAGGTGCCGGGCCCCGGCAATCAACTGCCGGGCCCGCGTGAGTGAGGCATGCGTGTCATCCATGCCGATATCTTACTCACCTTTGCACCGGTCCGCCTCGCCATCACAAGATCGTGGTCAACTGCTCAATGCTTCCATCCTGCTGATCGACACCGGCGTGCCATACCGCCACATCAGCCTCGCTTCCGCCGGAAAGGAAGTTCCGCCCAACACCACCCACCAACCGATCGCTGCCCGCCTCACCGCGCAGCGTATCATTGCCTCCGCCGCCACTGAGACTATCGTTCCCAGTACCACCCCAAAGAATGTCCTCGCCATCCCCACCTCGCAATGTGTCATTCCCATCGCCGCCGCGCAGCGCATCCTCCCCG
Organism: Bacillota bacterium; assembly: GCA_050261455.1. Lineage (GTDB taxonomy): Bacteria > Planctomycetota > Phycisphaerae > Tepidisphaerales > Tepidisphaeraceae > JAPLNB01. The sequence continues at coordinate 2,650 of JBLNDH010000070.1, read as the reverse complement.
CTTCCCCCCAGCAGCAGATCATTGCCATTGCCACCGGTAAGCATGTTATCGCCCCCATTGCCATACACCCGGTCGTTCCCGTCTCCGCCAATCAGGTGGTCGCTCCCCGCGCTGCCTGTCAGCACATCATCGCCGGCACCACCATCCACGTAGATGGAGAATGGAAACCGCACACCGCCGTCCAGATGCACAGCATCATTTCCTCCGAGCATCTGGATCCGCAGCACCCCGATATCGGCAACATGGAAGGTGCTGCGGCTGCGTTGTACAACACCGCTTACCGACTGGCTCACCACCAGATCCGTGCCCTGCTGCGTGATACTGACGCTGTCATTCCCCTCAGTGCCCGCGATCACGAGCGTGGACCCATTCAAAACGGCACTCATGCACCGCCGACCTTCGAGCAACTCCAACATGATTCACTCCGGAATGTGTTGCGGGCGGGTGCGCACATCATAGCCCGCCCTGGGCTTGTCCCGCGACAGAAGACTGGAGGTGCGACTGGCGTGCCGGACCACAAGCGATTCGCCGGAGAATTGTCGAATCTGCCCCTTCGCGTCGCGATCCGCAGCTAACCACTATGCCCGCCAGCCAGAGTCCGCCGTATAAATCCCGCGCAGATAAGCCACAGCCACCACGATGCCACCCGCGTCGCTTCAAGCCGTTAACGCCTTACAACAGCATCCTTCCTCCCGGCAGGAGGCAATCGCGTTATTGCTTCGTAATGGTTACAACCGGGCGATGGATAGCATCTTTACGCACAGCCCTGACACTGTCGCATAGGCCGGTCGAAATGGCGTGACTCCACGCCAGCCCCGTTCGCGTAGACAGGCAAGCAACCAAGATCAAACGCCCACCTACCCCCGCCCCCAATCCAAGGACCCACGGCCCAGAAACCGTGGGTCCCTTTGCAGTTTCTCCCCCAGTCAGACCCCATACCGATCAGGCTTGGGCCTTGGCCTCCCAGTTCACGTGACTCTCTGCCAAAGAGGTCAGCTTCTTGTCGGTCTCGCCTTCTTCATTCAGAATGCTTTGAAGGATCGAGGCCAGATCGGTCCGTCCGAGCTGCTGAGCGAAGGTCCGGGCTGTCCCGTAGCCGGCAATCTCATAGTGCTCCGCCCGCTGGGCAGCGCCGATCAGCCCGGCATCACGCACCTTGTCGTCGCCCTTGGCACTCACGATATCGCTGCCTTCGTCCACGATGCCTTTCATGGCCTTGCACGCCTCACGATCCGGCTCGCAATTGATGCCACGGAAGACCTCCTCCAGTCGTCGGACGTGGTCCCGCGTCTGCTCCAGATGCGAATTGAAGCATTGCTTGAGATCAGACGATACAGCGGCATCCGCCATCTGCGGCAACGCGTCGATCAGGCGATGCTCCGCATCATACAGATCCTTCAATTCATGAATGAACAGATCGTTCAGATTGTTGAACTGGTAATTCAGCAAAGCCATCGCAGGTACTCCTTTCTACGTCCTCAGCCGGGTAACTCATGGCACGAACCGCCGGCCGGCCTATCCGAAATCGGTTCGCTTACTTGGAGGCGGCAAGGAGCATGCCGCCTCCAAGCAATCGCGATCTCACGGAATCGAGACGAACCGCTCCAGCGTGCCATCCTGCCAATCCGTGCCTGAGCCGCCGTCGCCAAAGTCATGGCCATCGCCACCGGAAAGGCGATCTGGGCCACCGCCGCCGTACAGACGATCGTTGCCAGCTTCGCCGTACATCCGATCGGAGTTGTCGCCGCCACGAAGCACGTCATTGCCGTTGCCGCCGTGCATGTAATCGTCACCCTCGCCGATGAGCTCATCATTGCCATCGCCGCCGCGGAACACGTTTTCGCCCCTGCCGCCGATCAACCGGTCGTTACCGGCGCCCCCATCGAGGCTGCCATCGCTGCGGAGAGAAACCAGGGTGTCATTGCCGTCGCCACCGTACAGGTAGTTCCTCATGGCGCTGCCGCCGATCAGCTCGTCATTGCCTCGCCCCCCATCGATCTGGAAAACGAACGGAGTGTAGGTGGTGTCCACGCGAACCTGATCGTTGCCGCCGAGCGTCTGAACACGAACGACATACATATCGCTCATATCAAAGGCCCCGTGGAAGCTGGATTCCGCCCGGTTGCTCTGCTGATCAACGATGAGCTGGTTGCCCTGCTGGCGAATGGTGATGACGTCGGCCGCATCGGTCCCGGTGACCGTCAACGCACCGTGGTCCATCACAGCATCCATCAGCGCACGATTCTCAAGAGCCTCAATCATGGTACACCTCCTCCAGAGATGTGAAATCAACTGAGATGCTCGGTGCGCCCGGCCGGAGGTGTGTGTCGCGCACGCCTGCGAGCGGCGCGCACGATTCCATCTTAGTGCACCCGCAAAAATTATGGGCACAGAGCACGCGTCAAATGAAAAACCGCATAACCCCGCCATATCGGACGGCCAAGGGAAGCAACCCACGCCTTCTAAAACCGCTTCTACACAAGCCCGCTCTGTGCTGCTATCCGAAGTTTCCCGGTTGAGGAATCCTGTTTCACAACATGGAAATGAAAACTGGCAGGAGCACCTAAGTGCTCCTGCCAGTGCGTGTTCACAATGGAAACGACTCTGATTACAGCAGTTCCGATTCCGTGTAGCGGGCGCTCGCTGCAAC
>JBLNDH010000069.1:0-3950 GCA_050261455.1 Bacillota bacterium | reverse complement strand
GTGCGGTGGACGATCGGCGATGTGAGCGATCGCGGGTTTGAAGCGTTGCGGCTGTCGATGTGGGGAATGTGGCGATTGTTTGGTCCGGCGGCGGCGTATGCCGTGTGCGTCAATACCATTCCCCTGGAGCAGGCGAAGAAGCGAGCGGGCGGTACGCCTGAGGGCGTCGTGTGGCGCGACGCGACGCACGAGGTGCCGGCATTCCTGAGGCAGCGGTTCAATGAACAAATGGCCGAGGGGGTTGGGTGGAAGCTGGCGCCGGTGCGAGTGTTTCCGGAGCGGTATGAGATTTCGCTGGACAATGATTGCATTCTGTGGGGTGTGCCGACGGCGATGAGGCAGTGGCTGTGTGATGCAGAGCCATCGCGGTGCCTGATCGCGGAGGATGTGCGGGCGTGTTTTGGTCAGTTCGCGGAGCTTTGTGGGACTGGGGGGCGGAATCTGGGGATACGGGGGTTGCCGCCGGGGTTTGATTTGGAGGCGGTGCTGTGTGACGTGCTGGGGGAAGTGGAAGGCACGCGTAATGGACGGATCCGACTGACGTCCGAGCTGGACGAGCAGGGGCTCCAGACGGCGGCCCTTTCGCGGATTGTTTCGCCACGGTTAGTGACGTTGGACGACGTGACGGTGTGCTCTCCGTTTTATCCGCACCTGCCGCATTTGGGGCGATGTGGGGCGCACTTTGTGGGGCTGAATGCACGGCATATTGAATGGAACTACTACGATCGGCCTGCGGATGGGTGGATGGCGGAGCATTGGCAGCGTCACCGAGGTTCGCTTTACGAGAAGACCGGCACGCCGGGATGCGGGGTGGAATCATGCGAGCGATCGTGATTGTTCTGGACAGCGTAGGCGTGGGTGCGGCGGCGGATGCGGCCCGGTATGGTGATGCCGGAGCGAATACGCTGGGGCATTTGCTGGAGCGGTTCCCTGCGATGCGATTGCCGAACCTGTGGTCTCTGGGGTTGGGGTGCATCGTCGAGAGCGAGGGGAGTGAGCCGGTGCAGGCGATGTATGGGCGGATGCAGGAACGATCGGCGGGCAAAGACAGCATGACGGGGCATTGGGAATTGGCGGGGGTGATTACCGGTGAGCCATTTGCGGTGTTTGAGCGGTTTCCAGGGGAACTGGTGAGGGGGATCGAATCGGAGGCGGGCGTGCAGTTCATGGGCAATTGCGCGGCCAGCGGCACGCAGATCATTGAGGAGTTTGGGGAGTCGCATATGCAGACGGGCAGGCCGATCTTGTACACATCGGCCGATTCGGTTTTGCAGATCGCGGCGCACGAGGCGGTGATTCCGTGCCCACGGCTGTATGAGGTTTGTCGGGTTGCGCGGCGGCACGCGGATGCGTACCGCATTGGGCGGGTGATCGCGAGGCCTTTTGTAGGGGAGCGGGGGGCGTATTTGCGGACGGGGAATCGTCATGATTTCACGATGTATCCGCCGCGAACGATCCTGGATGCCATTTCAGAAGCCGGGCTGCCTGTGAAGGCGGTTGGAAAAGCGGGGGATTTGTTTGCGGGGCAGGGAATCAGCCAGATGCATCCGACGGTGTCGAATACCGAGGGGATGGTGAAGACCCAGAGGGTCTGGAACGAAACGGAGGCGGGGCTGGTGTTCGTGAATTTCGTGGACTTTGACACGCTGTATGGGCATCGGCGCGATCCGGGGGGGTATGCCGAGGCGTTGGTGCAGTTTGATCGATGGGTGGGGGAGTTTTTGAGGTCTTGCTCGGATGAGGATTTGGTCATTATTACGGCGGACCACGGGAATGACCCGACGTTTCGCGGGACGGATCATACGCGGGAGGATGTGCCGGTGATGGTGCGATACCGGGGGCAGGTGGGGGACTTGGGTTGTCGAGCGACGTTTGCGGATGTGGCGGCGACGTTGGCGGGGTATTTCGGGGTGTCGGATCTGGGGGCGGGGGGGACGGCGATGGGTTTGTAGAGGATAAGGAGCCGGGGAGGGGACTTGGCACAGGGGAGAGACGCTGCTGGAGCTGCATGGGCGAGCCGCCCATGCCACGGGAGGGTTTGGGGTTAAGCGACCAGGCTGCCGGAGAGGCGGCGGACTTCCTGGCGGTGGAGCTGGCCGACAATGGTGGTGAGCTTGGAGACGGCTCGCCGGCATTCCAAATCGCCTTCCGATGTATCGAACTGAATCCCGACCCGGAGCGATTGGTCGGGGGTGAGCTGGTTGTGTTTTACGTGGCCTTCGAGCAGGACCGTGATTTGTTGGTAGCGGATCTCGATACGGAGTCGCTGATTGCAGGCCAGGTGGGGGGCTGGGCCGTTTTTGGGGGGACAGACGAATCCTATGCCCCCGATGCTGAGATCGCGTACCTGGAAGGCCAGTTCAAGGCTGTCGAGGGGCTTATCGTGGAGGGCGACGTGATCTGGGATACGCCAGGCGCGGACGGCCAATTCCATTTCCGGGCAAATGTGGACCCGATAGAGGGCCCGGCGTTGCAGGGATTTGATGGTTTGTGGGAAGGCCAGCAGCAGGGCATCGACCTTGAGGGCGCGGTTGACGTGATAGTCGGGCTGATGTTTCAGGATGGGGGTGGCGAAAATGCACTTGGTTTCCCCGGCTTTGTAGGCGATGCCGACGCGCGTTTGGGCGGCGATCAATTCCTGGAGGAAGATGATTTCCTGGATGACCGATTCGATCCAGAAGCCGTCGGTATCATTGGCTTGGGATTCGCCGAGGAACCGTGTCCGGTAGTGGCACAGCTTGCCGGCGGTGGGGAGGGAGAGGACTGCGCCCGTGTTGCGGGCGATTGCCTTGTGTAGAGCATTCATCGCCAAGTCGAGCATTGTCAGGTCCTTTCTCCCGCCCCGTCGAGATACTGACAAATGCCGCAGCAGCGTTCCGCTTCGACATCAATCGGCGCGCGGCAACTCAGGTGGCCGCAACCCTCGATGTACGATACAAAACGGGCGAGGCCAAATGGCGACGTAGCTTCCCTGGGTTCCCCGGATTGACGGATCGGAATATGAGGAAGTTTGCGGGTGCAGCGGAGGCGAGGGGTGGGAGGGGGTGGGTTTACAGCGGCTTTTCCAGGGTGGAGGCGAGGTCGAGGCGATAGGCGTCGCGGGCGTGGCGAAGGCGGGTTTGCTCGGCGGGGTTGTCGCAGCACATGTGCATGCTCAGGTCGCACGTTCCCAAGCGGAAGGCAGCGTAGGCGAGCCGGTAGAAGATCAGGATGGGCCGTGGAATCGATGGTGAGCCGGGCAAGGCCCGCAGCAGTGGGGCGGCGGTGGTGTCATCCAGGCCCCATTCGACCGATGCTCCGGCGACGTCCCAGAGGAGGGATTGGCGGCCGATGAGCGTATGGTCGGCGGTGTGGCCCACGGGGTCCACTTTGACAAGTTGGCCTGAGGGGGTCCGCAGCCACTCGTGAGGGGCTAGGCGGCCGTCGCCGTAGGTGGGTGAAGGGATGGTGTTGTGCAGGTGGGCGGCGGCATCGCACCATTGTTGGGCGCGTGTGGCGGCAGGCTCGCCGAGGGCTTCCCGCGTATTGGTGATCAGCATCTCGCGGAGGCGTGCCAGGGCCTCTGCCTGCTCCGAAGCGGACAGGGGCGGGCCTGCCACGTCGGCGATATAGCGGCCCATGTGTTCCAGAACGATGGCGTTGGTGTCGGCCTTGGAGAGGGGTGTGCCGGGGATCCAGGGCATGGCGAGGAAGCCATGAACGGCATCCAGGCAGGTTGGTGTCCATCCGCGCCGGGCACGCGAGCGGAGTTCTGCGGCCAGCGTGTCGATGTCGCTCTGGCCGGGTTCTCCGACAAATCCAGCGAATTTCCAGAGGATGGCCTGGCCAGTGCGTAAGACGCAGCGGTATTTCATTCGCTCGAATGTGGCGGAGACTGCGGGCCAATGTGCGGGGTCGGTATAGACGATTCTCCGCCAGAGTCCTCCGGTGAGGTCTTCGGTGCGATCGAG
>JBLNDH010000068.1:0-11389 GCA_050261455.1 Bacillota bacterium | reverse complement strand
GGCCGCATCCAACCCACCAAGGCTACCGTTGCCGGTCACGTCGCCAATGATGAGCGGATCGATCAGCGGATAGGCATCGAACCCGCTGCAAGCTCCCACGGCGGCATTCGCGATCAATGCTGCATCCAAGCCGCCATAGCGCTGATTGCCTGAGGCATCGCCAAAGTACGCCACGGCTTGCACCGCGGTGTCACCAAGGGCGGGCTTGTCATTGACCTTGAGATCGACCAGTTTCAGCATTCCGGCCGCCCCGTAGGGGGCATCCGCGGGCACACTGGCCTGAACCTGCAGGAGATCGCTGGCCGGGGCGTTCAGGGCCTGGGTCGCGGAGGCGGTGAACTGAATTCGGCCAGCCGCCAGCACTTGGGTCGTGACGACCCAACCCGACGCCAGCGGGACGATTTCGCTGACGTTAAGCAGTTTCGGATCGAACCGCAGCTCGCCCCGAAGGCTCATCGCCCCGGCCGCATCGTTGACGCGGATCGGCAGGGTCAGGTTCTGTTTTGGCCCGCGGGCGATATCCGGCAGGCTGATGATCGGGGCGGGCGCGGGTGCGACTGTCACGGTCTTGACGTAGTTGCCCCCGGCTTGGCCGTCGCCATCGCCGTCGAGACTGGCAAACGCATCGGCGCGACTGAAGAGCGTTGCGGCATAGGTGTCGGCAGCGAGCACGCCGCCGGTTTTCACGAAATGCAGCGTGTTACTGGCCGGTTCCCAGATGGCGGTGCCGGTGATCGGCCCACTGCTTTGGCCCACGATCGTCAGATCGGCCGCCTGATCTTTGGTCTCCAGGCCGTTGTATAGATTCAGCTTGGCCAGGTCGATCGGCCGATTGAACTGGATATCAAACCCGCTGGGCGTGGGCGTCAAGCTTTGCACCTGCAGGATTGGCTCGACCGGAGGCACATCCTTGACCGTGATCGTCACTGCCTGATCGTCGTTGAGGATCGGCGTGCCGTTGTCGGTCACACGAACGAAGAAGTGGTAGGTTCCCGCCTGGTCGTCGCCGGGTGTCCAACTGAACGCGCCGGTAGCCGGATCGATGGTGGCGCCCGACGGGGCATCCACGAGGCTGAAGGTAAGTTGATCCCCTTCCACGTCGCTGGCCGTGGCCTGGAAGGCAATCGCCTTGCCTTCATCGGTGGCCAGGGGGTCAGGGATCGGCGCCAACACCGGTGGATCATTGACGGCGTTCACTTGCACCGTCACCGTGCCGACGGCAGTACCCGCATGGCCATCGGATACGGTATAGGAGAAGCTGGTGACTCCGTTGAAGTTTTCCGCCGGGGTGAAGATCACCTGTCCATCCTTCAGTTGCACCGTGCCGCGTGTCTGGGCGGTGGGCGACACTGCCACGACGGACAGAGGATCGCCATTGGGGTCGATGTCATTGGCCAGCAGACCGGCGACCGGAATCGTCAACACGGTATCCTCGATGGCCAGCTGGGAATCGTCCCCTGCCACCGGGTTTTGGATCACCTCGGCGACGGTGACCTTCACCTGGGCGGTTGAAGTCGCTCCGGACGGATCACTGATGGTGTAGCTGAAGGCATCGGTGCCATGGAAGTCCTTGGCGGGGGTATAGGTGACGGTGCCATCCTTCAGGACAACGGTGCCATGGCTGGCCAAGCCCACCGCCTTGACGGTCAGGGGGTTCCCATCCACATCGATGTCGTTGGCCAGCAGACTACCGGCGGGGAACTCCAGGACGGCATTTTCCGCCACGGTTTTGGAATCATCATTGGCCACGGGCGGATCGTTGACGTTTCGGACCACGATCGTGACCTTGCCGACCGCAATGCGCCCGGCGGGATCCTGCACCACATACGTCAGGGTATCGGTACCGGCAAAGTCGTGTGCCGGCGAGTACTGCAGGACCGCGGCGTTGCCGAGGACCGTCGCTGTGCCATGGGCGGGCGACGAGATGGTGGCAATCACCAAGGATTCGCCTGGATCGGGATTGGCCATGTTGTCGTTAGCCAGGATCAGCAACGACACTGGGCCACTATCTTCGTCAATGGTGAAGCTGCCATTCACCGCGACCGGATCATCGTTGAGGGGCGTTACCTGCAGAATCACACTGGCACTGCTGATCCCGCCATGCCCATCGCTGATTGTGTAGGTGAAGCGATCGGTCCCGAAGTAGTTGGGCGCGGCCTGGTAGGTGATTTGCCCACCTTTGAACTGCACCGTCCCATGGTCCGCCGGCCCCACACTCGTCACCGTCAGGGGATCTCCTTCCACATCCGAGTCGTTGACCAGCAGGGCCATCGCCAGGATCTGCTGCGGCAGATCCTCCCAGGCGGTCTTGGTATCATCTCGGGCCACGGGTGGATCGTTTACGGGGTTGACCGTGAGGGTCACGGTTGCGGTGCCGCTTTGTAGTTGGCCGTCGCTGGTCTTGTAGGTGAAGCTATCCGGGCCGTAGTAGTTGCTCGCGGGCTGGTAGGTGAACGAACCATTGGCATTGAGCGTCAGGGTTCCGTGGCTGGGCCCGGAGAGCAGGACGGCTGTGAGGGCATCGCCATCCACATCGGTGTCGTTGGTCAGCACACCCGGCGTCGAGATGGTCAAGGGCACATCTTCGTCGGTGCTGTAGCTGTCGTTGCTGGCCACCGGGGCATCGTTGATGTTCTGGACGGTCATAATCACAGTCGCAGTGGTCTGCCTGCCGGTGCCGGTGCCATCCTCGATGGTATATGTGAACGTATCGGTGCCGGAGAAGTCCGGATCGGGCGTGTAGCTCAACCCGGTGCCGCCACCCGTGATCGCCACCGTGCCATGGGCGCCCTGGCTGACGCCGACGATGGTCAGGACCTCGCCCGGATCGGGGTTGGCCGCGACGTCATTGTCCAGGACCGGCAGGGCATGAGTTCCGCTGTCCTCATTGATCGCATAGGTGTCATTCACCGCCGGCGGATCGTCGTTCAGCGGTGTAATCGCCACGGATACGGAGGCCGTGGCGGTGCCGCCGTGACCATCGCTGATCTTGTAGATGAAGCTGTCATTGCCGAAGAAGTTGGGATCCGGGTTGTAGAGGATCTTGCCATTTGCCACTTGCACCACGCCGTGGCTGGCGCCACTGGCGGAGACGATGCTCAGGGGATCGCCATCCACATCGGAATCGTTCCCCAACAGTGCGCCGGGCGACAGCTCCAAGGGGGTATCCTCGGCGGTGGTCACGTTGTCATGCTTCGCCACCGGCGGGTCGTTGACGGCGGCGACGGCAATGGTCACCGTCGCCGGGTCACTGGTGAGCGTTCCATCGCTGGCCCTGTAGGTAAAGCTGTCTTTGCCGTTGAAGTTGGCATCGGGCGTGTAGGTGAACGACCCATCGGCGTTGAGCGTCAACTGGCCATGGCTCGGCTTGGCATCCACGATTGCGATGAGCTGATCGCCATCCACATCGGTATCGTTGCCCAGCGTGCCCGAGGGCGGGATCGTCAACGGCGTGTCTTCGTTGGTGCTGTAGTGGTCGTTGTTGGCCACAGGTGCATCATCAACCGAATTAACCGTGATCGTGACCGTGGCGGTGTTGCTGAACAGTTCGCCGTCGCTGATCTTGTAGGTGAAGCTGTCGGTTCCGTGATAATTGACGGCGGGCGTATACGCAAACGAGCCATCGGCATTGAACGTCAGTGTCCCATGACTCGGCTTGGCATCCACGATTGCGATGAGCTGATCGCCATCCACATCGGTGTCGTTGCCCAGCAGGCCCGGGGCCGCGATGGTCAGTGACGTGTCCTCGTCGGTGTTGTAGCTGTCGCTGACCGCCGTTGGTGCATGGTTGACGTAGCCGATCGCGATGGTCACGGTGGCGATGTTGCTGGTTGCCTGGCCATCCGAGGCCTGGTACGTGAAGGAGTCGAACCCGCTGAAGCCGCTCTTCGGGGTATACGTGAATGAACCGTCGGCATTGAAGACCAGCTTCCCATGAGCCGTACCGGTCACCAGGACGGCGGTCAGGGGATCGTTTTCGACATCCTCATCATTGGCAAGCACACTCGACTGGGCAGGGAAGGAGGTATCACCCGTCATGCTGTAGGCGTCGTCCTTTGCCACCGGCGCATCGTTGACCGGATTCACAGTGATGCTGGCAGTGGCCGTGGCGCTGCTGAAGGCGGTGTTCCCGCCACTGCTGCTTGCATCGGCTGTTGTGCCTGCCGCCCCACTGCTCTGATCCCAAGCCTGGAAGGTGATGCCACTGCTCACCGTCCCATTCCAATTGGCAGCGGGCACAAACCGCACGCGCGTGCCGGCGTCTGCAGCCAGCAGTCGAGCGGATGATGCGGCCGGCGTCCCGAAATCCGTCCAAGTGGCACCGCCATCGGTGGTGTACTGCCACACACCATGGGCGTTGTCCACCGCGATTACCGCGATGCCCTGCACCGCTCCGGCATCGATGTCGGTGATCTTTCCGGCGATCAGGTCCGACACCAGAGTGCCGGGATTGTTGGCCGCATCCTCATCGATTGCGGGCAGGTCGACTGCTCCGGAGAGGACCGGGGCGTCGTTCACCGGGATCACGGTGATGCTCGCGGAGGTGATCAGGCCTTTGAGGATCGAGTCGCTGTTCGATTGGGCCGCCTGGACGCCAAAGCCGGCGGTGCCGGAGAAATTGGGAGAGGGCGTGAATTTCAATCCCGCGGCCCCCTGGGCCAGGGTGATGAAGTCGCCATCATTGACGGGCGTGAGGCCGTCGCTCAGATAAAGTGTGCCGTTGGTGATGCCGGTGATCTTGAAATGAGTCACGGCATAGCTGCCGGCAGGATTCGTCGTGATCACCAGGCCTGAGGTGCTCTGCGTGTCTTCGAAGGTCGTCGCGGGTGTAACGTCGGGTCCAACCGGCGCCACGCTGGCAGCGAAGATCACATCGACCCAGTAGTTGGTGCTGTTGTAGCTGGAGGTGGGGAAGGTGCTCGCGGAGCCCGTGGCAAACACGCCGTTGCTACCCGCCAGCGCCGTAAGCGGACCGTTGCTGAAGGCGGAGGCAAAGTAGTTCGAAGTTACCGCGTAGAACCCGGCGTTGGTGTGATAGGAGGCCACGTAAGTGGTGTCGGCAGAGATCGGCACCGGCGAGCTGAACATCACCGTCTGCCAGCCGGAGGTGGTTTCATCGATGAAGGTAGCGGTGGCCAGGTTGGTGCCCGTGCTGCTCCAAAGGTTGCCGATGTGCTGGCCCGAGTTGCCGTTGCCCTTGTAGAAGCGGATGCCGGTGATGTAGCCGCTGATGCTGGATTGGAACTTCACGCCTACTTCGATGGCGCTGGCATCGTTGTAGGAAGCGAAGGCAGGCGTCGCCGAGTCATCCCAGAGGCTGATCGTGCCGCTGAAGGAGGCGGCGGTGGTAAAGGACCAACTCACCGGGCTGGCCATGGTCTGGCCCGTCAGATCGGTTGCCGCGCTGATCGTCGCGGTGTAGGTGCTTGAACCGGCCAGCGGCGAGGTGGGCGTTAACGTCACCGTGTTCGTGCTGCTGTTGTAGTTCCATGCGCCCGGAACGAGCGTATTGCTTGAATCGCGAAGTTCAAAAACGATAGTATTGGGATTCACGGGCTCCGTGAACGTCCCGCTCACGGAGGCGCTGGTGGCAACGCCGGTGGCATTCGGCGCTGGCGACTGCAGGGAGACCGAGGGGGGGATGGAGGTGTTGGGCTCAAAGACGACATCGACCCAGAAATTGGTCGCCGTCGCGGTGCTGGGCCGGCCAGATCCTTCGGCATACAGGCTCGGCGAGCCGCCGCTGTAAGACGCATGGAGCGGCCCATTGTCTACACCCGAGCCGACGAAATAACTCTGGTTGCACGCATACTGGCCATGCGGCACGTAATACGAGGCGATGTAGGGGGTGTTCGCGGTAATCGAGTAAGGCGTGGCGAAGTTCACCTGTTGCCAGCCGGCGGCGGTTTCAGTGGTGGATGTGGCCGAGGCCAACGCGACAGGTGGATTGGAGCCCAGCGGATCCCACAAGCTGACCGTATGCGTGGCCTGCTGATCCCCTTTGTAGAAGCGGATGCCGACGATGTTCCCCGGCACGTCGCTGTAGAATTTCAGGCCCAGTTCATACGGCAGCAAATCATCGGTTTGCGAGGCGGTGGCCGGCGTCGTCGAATCCCCCCAGAAGCTCAGGGTGCTCAGCAGGGTCCGGGGTTCCAGCGATTCAATGTCGGGCGACCAAGTCTGCCGAGTTGAATTGCGCGCGGCGCGACGGAGCTTTCTCCTGGCAGCAGGGGACATAACGGAATTCCGTACCCATGGGGATTCATTTCGCAGCATAGCATGCCTCCATTTGGCCGATGGTCAAAATCCAGGGGAAGCTGGTTTCACCAAGAACCCACAGCCTCTGTCATTGCATTGGGGATCATCCCGATCTTCTCTGCAGCGGGCGTGCCTAGGGGCACCCACTGCAGAAGCAGGATCACCCACTCGAACATATAACTGTTTCCACAGCCCCTAGGGTATTTCAATAGGTAGTTGCTGGGCTTGTTTAGTAAAGAAGATCCCTACCGCCTCATCGGGCATCGTCCGAGGCCGGGCGCAGCCCCGACACACGGACCGGCAGGCATGGTTCGGAGCAATGGCTTATGTCGAGCTGATGGCAAGGGCGGTGAATACGCATCGGCCCCGATACCCCCCGGGGCTTGGGTTTACGCTCGCCCGCCGGGGCTCCGGTGGGTCCGGGCTGACGATCGCTCGCACGGGGCAGCCCCCAGGACGCGTTCACCGACGCGTTGGCGGGCCTGGCCCCTATCCCACTAGGTCATACACAGCTATTCGATGCGGACTCCTGCGAATCAGATAAACCCTGTCGCTCAGAACGGAGCTCGCGAAGATGCGAAGATGCGACGCAGACGCGAAGGAATGACAGATCTGACTACATTCTTCGTGTTTCCCTCGCGCGCTCTGGAATAACCGAGGGGAGGACGCGGTGTCAGAGAGAACCCAGGGAACAAGTTCCCTGGGCGTTATGCGAGTATCGCATCTGTCATTTGGGTATGCTCTTGGCTCTGAACCCTCACCCCAACCCTCTCCCGGAGTACCGGGCGAGGGGGAAAGAGGGGGGAGCCAGGGTATACGAAATCGAGGACTGCTATAGCGATCAGCGTTTAGCACTCACCTGGCCACTGGGGTTTCGGATTTGCTGGTTGCTGGAACTTCGGGCTTGGGTCGGTTTTCCTACAGCATCAGCCAGAGTCCCCCCCCTACCGCGACGATGGCTCCCAGGACACTCAGCACAATCAGGATCCGCTTGCGTTTGACCTTGTCCTGCTCAACCTCGGTTGCGATGGCCGCCTTGCGAGCGGCGGCACGCTTCGCCGCCACGTACCGCTTGCCTGCGCAATCTCTGCAGAGGCGCACCCCTTCGTATTCCACCAGATCCCCTCCGGGGAACGTCTGCTGGCAATCGGCGCACGCGGCCGGGTGCTTCCGCAGGGAATCCGCGCGGGCGCACTCCTCGCACCAGTACTTCCCCGCGGTATCCTTGTACCGTTTCCTCCCTGAGACGCCTTGGCCACAGACGCAACAGACCTTCTCCCCGACCTGCCTATCCACCGACACGTGAGTCATTGCCACGTGCTCACCGGTTTCGTCCGCCACTGCCGCATGGGCCCCCGTGCGCTGCCCGTTTTCGATGTGCTGAGTCATGGCCCGGTCCTCTCTGAAGTGCGCTGTCGAGAAGCAAAGACGTGTACTCTAAGTATAGCATGAGAACCCGACTTGAGCCTACAATTGATCGGATTGTTGGCACCCATCCTGTGGCGGCTGTTCAAGTGCTGAATCTCGCTTAAGATATGCGTGACGGGCAACCTATCAATTGAGCTGGAGCAATCGGAATCGTGAGCAGCGGGCTGGTTTTCAATATCCAACGCTATTGTTTGCAGGATGGCCCAGGCATCCGAACCACCCTATTCCTCAAAGGTTGCCCCCTGCAGTGCTGGTGGTGCCACAACCCCGAAAGCCAATCGCCTCGCCCCCAGGTTCTTCTGGCGGAGGATCGCTGCATCCACTGCGGCCAGTGCCGGGCTGTATGTCCCAATCCGGCCGGCCCTTGCGTGCAATGCGGGGCCTGCGTCGCGGCCTGCCCTACCGGCGCTCGGCAGAGGGTCGGCCAGGCAATGACTTGTCAGCAGGTCCTGGCCGAGCTTCGCAAAGACCGCATTTTCTACGAAGACTCCGGCGGCGGGGTGACCTTCTCCGGCGGCGAGCCGCTCATGCAGCCCGAGTTCCTCCGAGAGCTCCTCGTCGCTTGCCGCTGCGAGGGTTTCCATACCGCTTTGGATACCAGCGGCTACGCTGCCCAGGATGCGTTCCTGGCCATCGCACCGCTAGCCGACGTGATCCTGTATGATCTGAAGGTGATGGACGATGCCCGGCATATCCAGTACACCGGGGTCTCCAACGCCCGCATCCTGGACAACCTCCAGGCGATTGCTCGTATTCACCGCGCCATCTGGTTGCGGATTCCCATTGTTCCTGGCCTGAACGACGACGCGGCCAACATTGAAGCTGCGGCGCGATTGGCCGGCGCTCTGCCCAACCTGGTGAAGGTTTGTTTGCTGCCTTACCATAAGACGGGCGCGGCCAAATTCGATCGCCTCGGCCAGCCATATCAGCTCGAGCAGGTCGAACCGCCTTCGCCGGAACACATGGAAGAATTGGCCGGGCATTTCCGAGTCCTCGGGATCAATACCCAAGCAGGTGGATAAGATCATGACTGACCGAACTGCCATACTCCGTCAGAAAAGTCTCGACACCAAGCCGTCCATCTCCCACGAGCGGGCGAGTTTGCTCACGGACTTCTACCTGGCCAACGACGGCAAGTATTCCATTCCCGTCATGCGTGCCAGCTCCTTCCATTACCTTTGCCAGCACAAGGCCATCTACTTCGGCGAAGAGGAGCTGATCGTCGGCGAGCGAGGCCCGGCGCCCAAGGCGGTTCCCACCTATCCGGAACTGACTTGCCATAGCCTGGAGGATTTGCGCATCCTCCACTCCCGGCCCAAGACCCGCTATGCCGTTTCCGAGGAGTGTCTGAACGCCTACGCCAACAAGATCATCCCTTATTGGCGCGATCGCAGCATGCGCGACCGGATTTTCAAGGCGATGAGCCCCGAATGGCTGGAGGCGTACAACGCCGGGCTGTTCACCGAGTTCATGGAGCAGCGCGCCCCGGGCCACACGGTTTTGGATGACAAGATCTACCGCAAGGGGATGCTCGATTTCAAAAAGGAGATCGCCGAGGTCATCGGCCGATTGGATTGGCTGAAGGATCCGGAGGCATACGCAAAGCGGGAGCAGTTGCGGGCCATGGATATCTCGTGCGACGCAATGATCCTGTTTGCCAGGCGTCATGCGGTATTGGCACGAGAACTGGCGGAGAAGGAGACGAATCCCACACGCCACGCCGAGCTGGAGAAGATCGCCGATGTTTGCATGCACGTGCCGGCTCATGCACCGCGCGACTTCCAGGAGGCGCTGCAGTATTACTGGTTCTGCCACCTGGCGATCATTACCGAACTGAATGGCTGGGATTCCTTCAGCCCCGGGCATCTCGATCAGCACCTGCTGCCCTTCTACCGCCAGGGGCTCGAGGATGGCTCGCTAACACCCGAGAAGGCCCGGGAGCTACTCGAAGCCTTTTTCGTGAAGTTCAACAATCATCCGGCCCCGCCAAAGGTGGGGGTGACGGCGGAGGAATCGGGCACGTACACCGACTTTGCCAACCTCAATCTCGCCGGCCTGCTCTCCGATGGCGCCGATGGGTCCAATGAGCTGACGCACATGCTCCTGGACATCATCGACGAGATGCACCTGCTGCAGCCATCCTCCAATCTGCAGCTTTCGCGCAAGACGCCCGATGCGGTCCTCAAGCATGCTCTGCGCGTCATCCGTAAGGGGTATGGGTTTCCGTCGATCTTCAACGCCGATGCCGTCGTGGAGGAACAGCTCCGCCAAGGTAAGACGCTGGCCGATGCCCGCGCCGGGGGGTGCTCGGGGTGCGTCGAGACTGGCGCGTTTGGCAAGGAGGCTTACATCCTCACCGGGTATTTCAACCTGGTGAAGATCCTCGAGCTGACGTTGCACGATGGGTTGGATCCGCGAACGGGCAAGCAATTGGGGCTGCATACGGGGAAGGCGGAGGAGTTTAAGACGTTTGATGAGCTATACGCCGCGTTCCGCCGGCAGGTGCTGCACTTCATCGACGTGAAACTCCGGGGGAATCAGGTCATTGAGCAGATGTACGCGGCGTCCATGCCGGCCCCCTTCCTCTCGGTCATCACCGACGATTGCATCAAGAAGGGCAAGGATTACAACGCTGGCGGCGCGCGATACAACAACAGCTATATCCAGTTCGTGGGCATCGGCAGCTTGACGGATTGCCTCTCGGCGATCCGCCAACTTGTCTTTGACGAAAAGACGCTGGCGATTTCGCAACTGATCGCGGCGATCGATGCGAACTTCGAAAGCCATGAGCCACTGCGGCAGCGGCTGGTCAATCGCACGCACAAGTATGGCAATGACGATGACGCTGCGGATGATTTGAGCGTGGCCGCGTTCAACATGCTTTTCGAAGCCCTCGACGGCCGGCCGAACAGCAAGGGCGGCTGCTATCGCGTGGAGATGCTGCCTACGACGTGTCACGTCTATTTCGGCTCGGTCACGGGGGCGATGCCGGATGGACGGAGGGCGGGGTTGCCATTGTCCGAGGGAATTTCGCCGGTGCAGGGAGCCGATCGCAGCGGGCCGACGGCCGTGATCAAGTCGGCCGCCAAGATGGACCCTATCAAGGCCGGGGGGACGCTACTGAATATGAAGTTCACGCCGTCATTGGTGGCCGACGAGGATGGCATCGATAAGCTGGCCCATCTGGTGCGATCGTACTTCAAGATGGATGGGCATCACGTGCAGTTCAACATCGTGACGGCGGAAACGTTGCGCAAGGCGCAAGCCAACCCGGAGGCCCACCGCGACCTGATTGTGCGCGTGGCGGGGTACAGCGATTACTTCTGCGATCTGTCGCGGGAATTGCAGGAAGAGATCATCACTCGCACGGAGCACGCGAAGATGTGCTGACGGGATCAGACGAAGGAGCCCACGAATCTCCACGAATCTCCATGAATGAAGAAGGGCATGGGCGGGTGAGGCCGATGGCAGTTCTTGTATTGCCGCAGATGAACGCAGATGAACGCAGATGAACGCAGATCAGAGAGGGTATGGGCAGGGCGGCCGATGCCACGGTGAGAGGCGCACGGGCAAGAGGCCCGGGCTACGGTTTGCTGCCAGGGGTGGGGCGCAGGCCAACACCGATGAATGCTCGTTGTGGCGGAGGCCTTGGCAGATGAACGCAGTAGGGTGCGATTTAGCGCACGCCGGACGATTCGACGTG